>CAZASZ010000061.1:0-12554 GCA_964487925.1 uncultured Gammaproteobacteria bacterium | reverse complement strand
CTCCCGATGCATTCAGATGCGCGATGTATTTGAACGGTGCGCCGTCGATTTGATCGAAGTCGCCGCCGATATACCACCCTCCGGCAGCATCGGAAACGACCACATGGATCGTTCCCCTGACTCTGGAATAGCGATGATCCAACTCAGATTGCGCGGGCGCCAGCGGGTCGGCAGCGACGCCAATCCCCGCACCTGGAGGTGGAAGCGCCACAACCTGGTGGACATCGCCGTTGGAAGTCCAAAAAGTGGTCAGGGGTGATAATGCGGCCATACATGGTCCCACCAGGGCCAGCAGGCCAAGCAGGAGGATGGGGAAGATAAGAGGTCGACGTTCGGTAGGTGAATTCACAAGGACCTTTCAGGGGTTCATTACACGACCAGGAATGACTCCCCGATTATAGCGCCCATAGAGGGCGCTGCCCATTTTTGTCCGGCTTAATTTGGCAGATATATAGGCCCGCGAAGGGACCGTCTATCGCGTTTCGGGACGCTGAAGGAGACTTGCCTTGATATCCAGGGCCTCGAGCAGGCCCAACTCGACGAATTCATCGCCCTGCTGCACATGGGTTAGGCGCATGACGGCAAAATCCTCTCCCTTGCGGATTGCCTTCGCCTGCAGCGTGAAGGACTTATGCTGTTCCTCAAGGTCGATATTGATAAAGACCTTCTGGCGACCCAGGGCAGGCACTTCCATATCCGCTTCATCGAAGGTCAAACGCAAAGAATTCTCCGAAAAATCCACGAGATTGCATCGTCGCGCCATACTCTCGTCGGCGAGACGGATCGTCACGGGTAATTCGGTCCTGATCCGATAGTGCTGACGCTGATCGACCATGCGCAGCGTGTTCGTATCCACCTCGAGGACAATTACGGAATGGTTGGCATAATATCCGTCGCGCAACGTCACGCGTTTACGGACGGTGGTATCGACGTGCGGCAGACCTTGATTTGCATACAGGGACATCAGCGTAATCCGATCGCCGCGCTGTAGCTGGCCACCGTTGTGCACCCTGACGCGGGTATCGTAATCCAAAACATTCTCGAGATTGCCGATGTCGGGCAGGATGATACAGAAGCGCCGAATCTCGGGAATAGGACGGTCCTTCCAATCATCATCAATCAGCAGTGTGGGCTGCTTGCCACTGGTATCGAGGCGGATGTCTCTCTGTGCGTAGATCAGGTGATTATTGATCCCATAGGCGATAATCAACGAATCCATCGTGACCTCGGGTCGATAATCCGGCGAATAGCGGATCTTGCCCCCAACCTGAAAGTGCTCCATGACCGCCGCCACCTGCTCTGCGGCCATAAGTGAGGCTACCTCTTCACTGACCTCCGGTTTGACCTTGCCTGTGATATAACCAAACATCTACTCCCCCTGCCTCGCCGAATACCTTGTATGTCGCTCGCATGCGCCCTTGGTTGAAATGGGCACCCCTTAGCTTAGATATCGGCCGTTCTGAGGATTTCTGCGATGTCAGGACAGAAGACGGGTCTTCAGCGCCGATACCAACGAGTGCGAAGGGCTTGAAAAACGCGCTCCGGATATCGATTTCCGGTCACGTTCCCATTGTATCGCCCCAGTGCGCGACGCAGGTCGCCATGCTCGCGATCAAGATAATATCGAAGGATTGCGCAACCCATGCGCAGATTGGTATCGACCTCCTGGAGGCTGTCATCGGGATGACCGATCTCCCGCAGCCAGAACGGCATTATCTGCATCAGACCCTGAGCGCCGGCCGAGGATACCGCCCAGCGATCGAAGCCGCTCTCGACGTCGATCACGGCCAGCACGAGTTCAGGGGTCAGACCGGCGCGGCGGGCCTCACGGTGAATCAGGCGCAGCAGACGGAGCCGCGACGCATGATCGGGAATACGGGCGCCCAGGCGTTGAGACATGTCGCTGAGCCAAACCTCGGCATCGAATCGATCGATGAAACCGGCATCCTCAACAGCGGCAAGCAGGCGGTCCCGCAATTCGGCGTCGACCTGACAGCCAATACAGAACGCGGAATATCCTTCCGTAGCATCAGCCACAGGCACCCCGGCAGTCGTCAGACAGACAGCCAGGAAGATGCCGACGAGGCGTCGTTCAGGCGTGATCGGCCATCCGTTCACGAAGATGTTCCAGGAGGTCATCAAGCGGGAGATCCTCGCTGTCGGCACCCTGCCGGTGCTTGTATTCTATGACGCCCGCATCCAGTCCCTTTTCGGACAAGACCAGACGATGGGGAATACCGATCAGCTCCAGGTTCGCAAACATCGCCCCGGGGCGTTCGCTGCGATCATCAAACATGCATTCGATGCCTGCATCAAGCAGCCGTTGGTACAGGCCCTCGGCATACTCGCGCAACCGTTGCGACTTGTGCATATTGATTGGCAGCAGCCCTACCGAGAAAGGCGCCATGGCCTCGGGCCAAACAATCCCTCGTGCGTCATGATGTTGTTCGATAGCAGCCGCGACGACACGGGATACCCCGATACCATAGCAGCCCATGGTCATGGTCACGGCCCGACCCGTCTCGTCGAGACAGCTGGCCGACATGGCGCTGGAATATTTATCGCCAAGTTGGAAGATATGGCCGACCTCAATGCCGCGCCTCAGAACCAGCGTGCCGTTACCGTCAGGGCTGGGGTCTCCAGCCACGACCTCGCGCAGGTCTGCGCATTGCGGCTCAGGCAGATCCCGCCCCCAATTGACCCCGGTCAGGTGTTCACCATCCAGGTTGGCGCCGCAAACAAAATCGGCGATCTGGGCTGCGCCATGATCCACAACCACAGGGATATCGAGACCGACCGGGCCGATCGAACCCTGCCGGCAACCAATGGCTTCCAGAATTTCCTCCGGCGTCGCCATCGTAAGGGGACTGGCCACCTGCTCAAACTTTGCGGCCTTGATCTCATTGAGGACGTGATCGCCGCGCAGGACCAAGGCGACGACCGGTTGACCGGCGCCCTTGACCAACAATGTTTTGATACATTGAGAGGCATCGACACCCAGGAACTCCGATACGGCCGCAATACTCTCCTGCCCGGGCGTCGCAACGCGTTCCATCATCCGCCCGGGCGCGGGCCGGGAATCGGTCGGAGGCAACGTAGGCGCCAACTCTACGTTGGCGGCATAGTCGCCAGCGTCGGAACAGGCAATGACGTCCTCGCCTGCATCGGCCAAGACATGGAATTCATGGGACAATTTGCCACCGATCGCACCGCTGTCTGCCAGCACAGGCCGAAAGTCGAGACCGAGGCGCGTAAAGATGCGCGTGTAGCAATCGAACATGACTTCATAAGTCTGTCGCAGGCTGTCCTGATCGATATGGAAGGAGTAGGCGTCCTTCATGAGGAACTCGCGCGACCGCATGATCCCGAAACGAGGCCGAATCTCATCACGAAACTTAGTCTGGATTTGATAGAACGTGGCCGGCAACTGTCGATAGCTGCGCACCTCGCCCCGGATCAGGTCCGTGATGATCTCTTCATGCGTGGGACCGAAGCAGAAGGCGCGATTGTGACGATCACGTATCCGGAGTAACTCGGGACCATATTGATCCCAACGCCCTGATTCCTCCCAGAGTTCGGCTGGCTGAATCGCAGGCATCAAAATCTCTTGCGCGCCGGTACGGTTCATCTCCTCTCGAACCACTGCCTCGACCTTGCGTAACACCCTGAGCCCCATCGGCAACCAGGTGTACAACCCGGCCGACAGCCGCCGGATCATTCCGGCGCGCAGCATTAGCTGGTGGCTCACGACCTCTGCGTCGGCAGGGGTTTCCTTGAGTGTGGCAAGTAGAAAACGGGAAAGGCGCATGTTTATTATATCCGCAGGAAGGCTAAGTTAATGAGAGTCTGATGATTAACAACGAGCGGGCCAGAAACGCGCCCAAGCAGTGCAGCGCTAGGCGGAAACATACGAAAAAGCGGAGCGTATATCAAAGTACGTGAGCATTTTTAGTATGTTTCCAACACCACGATACGCGCTTCGGCGCGTTTCGGCTAGAAAGAGGAATTCCAGGAAGACTTCCTGCGCCACCTGATCTTAGGAATGATAAGCCCGAGAATCATGCCAAGCAGGATAACGCCGGCACCGACCATAAACCATTCGCGGTCAGCGCGATCCTTAAGGATATCGGTTATACGGACGGCCTCATCTCGCTCGGACTGCAGTTTATCGAGCTGTCGTTTCAATGTGCGGTTCTCATCCTGAGTAGCCAAGGCGCTTGCCGAGGCGCTGCGAATGGTGGAGACCTCCTTCTCAAGGCGTTGATTGTCGCCATCAAACTGCCCCAGTTTTTTCTTAAGGTCCCGATTGGCCTGAGTCAGATCGCTGTTCTCACTGCGCAGCTTGCTGCGATCGCCGCGCACGGTGCTAAGTTCCTTGCGTAGCGCCACCACCTGCTCCCGGCCACTGGGTTCGGTATTGAGATAGCGTGTAATAACCCACCCCTCCACCCCAGGCGCCACCGCGACCCGGCTGTATCCAGTGTCAGGATTGCTCTCGAGCACCTCAACATGGGTGCCGCTGACAAGCGAACGCAGAATCTTGAACTGATTCCCCTCACCACTTCTGAGCGTGATCTGAAGCTGATCGGTAATATATCGCTTCTCGCCAGCGAAGAGCTCGCCGGACATGAGGAAAAGACATAGGCTTGAGGCCAGCAAAATGCGCTGTTTGGTCGAAATCATCTCTAAAATACCGTCTGTTGACGAGGAATGGACCTTGCCGCGTGTATCACTCACGCCGCGGATATTTCCGGTGCCCATGCGCGGTCCAAGAGCGCAGGGGCGGTCCATATCATAGCTATCTGTTGCGCCGGCGCAAGACCTGTTCCCATTTGAGCGCGGATTCGACTATCCTGTCGAGGTCGTCATAGCTCGGAATCCAGCCCAATTGTTCACGTATGCGTGTGCTGTCGGCGCTCAGCGCGGGTGGGTCTCCGGCCCGTCTGGTTGACTCAACGATCGGGAGTTTTTGCCCGCTGACACGATCTACGGCCGCCAACACCTCACGGACACTGGAACCATGCCCATAGCCGCAATTGAAGGTGTTGGAGGCGCCGCCGTTACCGAGGTAATCCAGCGCCATGAGGTGCGCGCTCGCCAGATCCTCGACATGGATGTAGTCGCGAATACAGGTTCCGTCCGGTGTGTCGTAATCGGTACCGAATATCGATATCTGTTCCCGCTTGCCAGTGATAACCTCGCAGGCCACCTTGATCAAATGCGTCGCCTCGGGTGTAGACTGACCGATACGGCACTCGGGGTCCGCGCCCGCGACATTGAAATAGCGCAGAATGACATAGCGCAAATCACTGGCGGTAGCCAGATCCTGCAGCATCCACTCGGTCATGAGTTTGGAACGGCCGTAAGGATTGATCGGCGCCGTGGCGACCGATTCGTCAATCGTGATGCATTCAGGGATACCGTACACGGCCGCCGTCGACGAAAACACAAAACGGCCCACGCCCTCGCGTTGGCAGCATTCAAGCAGGTTTCGGGTGCAACAGGTATTGTTACCATAATACTTCAACGGATCGGCGACCGATTCGGGCACGACGATATGAGCGGCGAAGTGCATCACCGTATCGATCTTGCGCTCCCTGAGCACCGCACTCACTAGTTCGCGATCACCCGTGTCGCCTTCAACCAGATCGCCATAGAGTATTGACTCCCGGAACCCCGTAGACAGATTGTCCAGGATCGTGACCGTATGCCCCGCTTCGCCCAACTGACGTACGACGTGACTGCCGATATAGCCGGCCCCGCCGGAAACCAAGATGTTCATTTCGCTGTATGCTCCGTTGTTACGGCCAGTTCTTGTCTCAGGGTCACCGAAATGCGATCACGAAACCTTAAAATAATAAAGTGGCCCCACGATAAGCGGCCCAGTCGCTAATAATCCGCAGGGTTTATGCCGGGCAAACCTGCCTGTACTGAAAGATTTCTTGTCATTGAGGAATGGCGGAGAGCCGACTCAGGAGGGTCTCGGTCTGCCCCTCGTCGAGGTATAGCTCCATCTTGCTTAACGGGTTATCGTCATCCTGAAGAAAAAGGACAATCGCTCCCGACAAATCCGCACTGCCGCTCCAATAACTGACTGTCATGCCATGGGTATACGGACCACTGCCGCGAATGACCCGAAAAAGCTCCAGGATCTCCCCTGTGTCGAGGTCCTTGATCAAGTGGGAGCGGCCCTCACGTAAGGCGTCGACCAAGGGCTCGAACTCCTCACGGGTCATCCGGACACTGGCCTTTCCTCGCCCATGCCCACCCATAAGCGTCACGTGCCGCGCATCGTCATAAAAGACAGATATTGTCGTCTGATCCCAGGTACTCCGGGTCTCATCGAAATAGCGAGCCGGGACCGTTCCCTCCACGGCATGGATACCTGCCTGACAGTCCATAGCGAAAAATGCCAGCAGCCCCGCCCCCAGCATTGCAAGGCCCCGTGTCCTTTGAATCCATCCAAAAACGTTCATCCGTCGTCGCCGTTACCTTCAGAACTGAAGAGGCACTCCGAAATTTTTCTGGAACCGCTCCGCGAATATCTCCCTCGTGAATTGGTGGTTTTGGGTGCCATGCGATTCAACCTTTATGCCACCCGTAAGCGAGGCGATCCGGGCACAGGTCTCTATGTCGTGTCCGGCCATGAGTCCGTAAAGTAGTCCGGCGCGGTAGGCATCGCCACAACCGGTGGGATCAACTGTCCCGGCCACCTTGACGGCCGGGACATTGTATTCGCGTTCGCGGGTATAAATCTGGGATCCATTGCCGCCTCGCGTGATGAACACAGCCTCGACGTGTTCAGCCATTTCGTGAGGCGAAAGACCCGTCCGCTCTTGCATAAGCTGGGCCTCATAGTCATTCAGGGTCAACCAAGTGCATTGCGCCAAAAACCCCATGAGATCCTCGCCGTTGAACATCGGCATACCCTGTCCCGGATCAAAGATGAAGGGGATCCCTGCCTCTTGAAACTGCGCGGCATGCTGAAGCATCCCGTCGCGGCCATCCGGCGAGACGATGCCGATCGTGACGTCACGGGTATCCCCAACTTTGTTCTGATGGGACTCGGACATCGCGCCAGGGTGAAAGGCCGTGATCTGATTATCGTCCTGATCCGTCGTAATGAAAGCCTGAGCGGTATAGGCATTGGCGATGACATTGATATAGGTGCAATCAACGCCCATATTGCCGAACCAATCGGCATAGGTCGAAAAGTCCTTGCCTACCGTTGCCATAGGAGCCCCATTGCCGCCCAGCAGCTTCAGGTTATAAGCAATATTGCCCGCACAGCCACCAAATTCGCGACGCATCTCCGGGACCATGAAAGACACATTGAGCATATGGACTTTGTCGGGCAGTATGTGATTCTTGAACCGGTCCGGAAAGACCATGATCGTATCAAACGCCATTGAGCCGCAAATAAGTGCTTTCATTTTTTCCCTCATAAGTTTGGTGTGGGGCCCCAATCAAAACTACTGTGCTGCGCTCGCTTCGTTTTGAGATAGGTACTGTTTGAACTAAATCAGGTTCTAATCAAGTGGTATCGGATAACTTATCTCAGCTTGCGGTTCCCGCCGTGTCGGGGCGCGGGCGATAGGCCAAATCCAGCTGACGAGCGGCCCTGACGTCGTCAAGACGACGCACTGGCAGCGAAACTGGGGCCTGTTTTAGTATTTCGGGATCGGTCTCGGCCTCGGCTTGGATGGAACACATGGCGTCGACGAAGGCGTCGAGCGTGGCCTTATCCTCGCTCTCAGTCGGCTCGATCAGGAAACACTCCGGCACCAGCAATGGAAAATAGGTCGTCGGCGCGTGCATGCCATAGTCCAGCAATCGTTTCGCGAAATCCAATGCCGTGACCCCCTGCTCCCGGGCCTGGCGCTTCAGCGTGATGATGAATTCATGGGTAGCCCGGCGTTCGGAGAAGGCCACGTCGAAGCCCCCCTCGCGGAGTCGAACCATCATGTAGTTGGCATTGAGCGTCGCATACTCGGCAACGCGCTGCATACCTTCCCGGCCCAACAGTCGCGCATAACAATAGGCCCTTATCAGGACCCCAATGTTGCCGGCGAACGTGGTCAGACGGCCGATCGATTCTGGCCGTGCCTCCAAGCCCGCCCAACGATAGCGGCCATGCTCAAGCACGACCGTGGGTATGGGCAGGAAGGGACGCAGACGTTCGCTGACCCCGACCGGCCCGGCGCCCGGTCCGCCGCCGCCATGCGGCGTGGAAAAGGTCTTGTGCAGGTTCAAATGGATAACGTCGAAACCCATGTCACCCGGTCGCACTTTGCCGAGAATGGCATTAAGATTGGCGCCATCATAATACAGCAGGCCGCCCGCCTCATGGACGATGCGGGCTATCTCTACAATCCGGCGTTCGAATACACCCAAGGTCGACGGGTTAGTCAGCATGATGCCCGCCGTGCGCGGACCAACGCTGGCGCGCAGGGCTTCAATATCGACGTCCCCCTCGGCATTCGTGGGGATCTCCCTGACCTTGAGGCCGCACTTGACCGCCGAGGCCGGATTCGTACCATGGGCGGCATCAGGCACAAGGATCTCATCACGCTCCAGGTCACCCCGAGACTCGTGATAGGCCCGGATCATGGCCACACCCGTGAACTCGCCATGGGCGCCAGCCATCGGGCACAGCGTGACTTCGCTCATACCAGTGACCGCCTTGAGGGTCTCTTGAAGGTCATGAAGACTGGCGAGTACGCCCTGATTCGCGGTATCTGGAAGCGTCGGATGCCGGTTCAGAAACCCCGGCAACATGGCCAACGTATTACACACCCTGGGGTTGTACTTCATCGTACAGGACCCCAGCGGATAGAACTGGGTGTCGATGGAAAAATTCTTCTGCGACAATCGAGTGTAATGCCGTACGACTTGCATCTCTGAGACCTCGGGAAGCCCGGGGGCATTGCGACGCCTGAGGTGCGCCGGAATATCGTTCCGGTCGGCACGCAATGCGCAGTGACTCCGATTCCGGCGCCCAGGCCGGGACTGTTCAAAGATCAGGGGTTCCGATTGTCTCATTGGGTATTCTCAGTCTCAAGCAAGGTCAAGGCGGCTATCGCCGCCTCGTAATCCGGTTCCTCAGTGATCTCGGGCACGATCTCGACGTAGCGCAGTATACCCTCAGCATCGGCGATCAATACCGCACGCGCGGTCAAACCGGCTAAGGGGCCATCCTGAATCAAAAGCCCGAAGTCCTTTGCAAAGCTATCCGTGCGCATGAGAGACAGAAGCATCAGGCGCGAGATCCGGGCCTCTTCGACAAATCGCTTCTGCGCAAAAGGCAAATCGGTCGACACCAGGACCACGTTCGCCGTGGGATGGTCCGCTGCCAAGGTGTCAAACTGCCTCGCCGAAGTGGCGCACACCGAGGTATCGATACTCGGGACGATGCTCATGAGCAACGGACGCCCCAAAAAGTCCGCTTTACGGCGGTCACGCAAGGTTGAATTGACGAGCAGGAAGTCAGGGATTGGTTCACCAACCTTTGGCGGTCGGCCAAAAAGGTTTGCGGACTTCCCCTTTAATCGCACACTTGTTTTCATCTCATCATCCCTGACATTAGTCTCTCCATGACTGCTCCGTAGTACTCGATCTCATCGGCCTGTCGCTGTTCAGTGGCGCAGACGAGTATGGTATCCGCGAGTTCCGGATACTCCGCCTCCAGCAAATAGCCGCCCAGTATCCCTTCCGACACCAGACCGTCATACAGCGATTGCGCTCGCCCCTTGGGCAGATGCAGGACGGCCTCGTGAAAAACGGGTGCCTGAAAACGGCGAGTGATCCCCGGAACACCGTCCAGACGCGCCATCAACTGGCGGGTGTTTTGATGGCTCGCCTCGGCGGCCGCGAGTAAACCATGCGGCCCCATCAAGGCCATATGGATAGTCGCGGCGGTGACCATAAGGCCCTGGTTGGTACAAATATTCGAGGTGGCCTTGGCGCGTCGAATGTGTTGCTCGCGCGCCTGTAGGGTCAACGTAAAACCCGGACGCCCCTCAAGGTCGACGGTCCGTCCGACAATACGGCCCGGCAACTGCCGAACGACTGCCTGGCGACAGCAAATAAACCCGAAATAGGGTCCGCCCGAGGACAATGGGATACCCAAAGGCTGACCGTCTCCACAGGCAATATCCGCGCCCTTCTCTCCCCATTCGCCGGGCGGTTTGAGCAACGCCAGCGCCAAGGGGTTGACCTGGGCTATCACGAGCGCACCGTGACTATGGGCCCAATCCGTCAGTTCATCCACGGCCTCTAGGCAGCCAAAGAAGTTCGGTTGGGGCACGACCAGCGCGACGATATCTCCCGGCTCGGACGACAGCCCGGCCGGATCACAGATGCCCTGTTCGGGGTCGTATTCGATGAGTTCCAGGCTGATTCCCTGATATTTGACTGCGGCCTCTACAACGACCCGATATGCCGGATGCACCGTTCTCGGCATCAGGATGCGCCCGCTATGCGCCGCCCGATTGGCGCGCACAGCCATGAGTACGGCCTCAGCCAGGGCCGTAGCACCATCGTAGAGCGAGGCGTTGGAGACCTCCAAACCTGTCAACCCAACCATCATGGTCTGGTATTCGTAGATAAGCTGCAGCGTCCCCTGACTGGCCTCGGCTTGATAAGGCGTGTAGGCGCTGTAAAACTCGCCTCGAGTCGCGATGTCCCAGACCGCCGCAGGGATATGATGATCGTAGGCCCCCGCCCCGGCAAAACAAATCAGCTGATCATCCTGGGCTGCACGGGTAGACATAAGCCTCGATAGCTCGGCCTCAGTCACAGCTTCCGGGATGGCAGCCATGCCGCCGGTGACCGGATCGCAAATCAGTCCGGCTGGGATTTCATCAAACAGGGCATCCCGACTCGAGATACCAATGGCTTCAAGCATTGCCTGCTCTTCCTCAGGCGTGTGTGGAATATATGGCATAGACCTTCAAACGGGTTTAAGTGACTTCACGACCGCTCGGACTGAGCAGGCGCATGGGTGACTCGGTATGATCAATGGGCCTCGGAGGCCACGAGTTCTTCGTATTCCGCCTCGCTCAGCAGTTCCGACTCCTCGGTCGCGTCCGATCCCCTAATCATAAACAGCCAGCCATCACCATAAGGGTCGCTGTTGGCATTTTCCGGGCTGTCCACCAAGGCGTCATTGACCTCGACCACCTCGCCTGAAAGAGGAGCGTATACGTCGGAGGCAGCCTTGACCGACTCGACGACTGCACAGGCATCGCCCTGATGTTGTGCGGAACCTGCCTCTGGAAGCTCGATATAGACCAAATCCCCTAACAGCTCCTGGGCATGATCGGTGATACCGATGCGCACGGTACCGTCCCCAAGGTCCTCGATCCACTCATGGCTCCGCGTATACCTCAGGTTTTCGGGCTTGTTGTTCATAGCTTCCTCGCGATGTGTCTTAAATAACGATAACTATCGGATTCGTGCGCCTTCGACGCGAACCCGATCCGGGTTAGGCCAATAGAATTAGACCATCAGGCCTCTTTGTAACAGGGCTTGCCGAATCGTACAAAGGGCGGCTTGACGACACGGACAGGCTGCAGCTGATCACGAATACGGGCCATGCAACCCTCGCCGATATCGCCTTCGATACGGGCCATGGCAATCGCCCGTCCCAAGACTGGCGAAAAGGCGCCGCTCGTAATCGTACCGATTACCGAGCCATCGGCGCGACAGACCTCTTGTTCATGGCGCAACACGCCGCGACCTTCCATTAATAAACCAACCATCTGCCTGCCACCAGCACGGCCTCGCTGCTCCAGCAATGGCCCTTTGCCAACAAAATCGCGCCCCTCGGGTTCCCAAGCAACGGTCCAACTCAACCCCGATTCGATCGGCGAAGTGGTCTCATCCATATCGGTCCCGTAGAGCGCCATCCCGGCCTCCAGCCTGAGTGTATCGCGTGCGCCAAGGCCGATCGGCGCGACCCCGGCCTCGTTGAGCGATCGCCACAGAACTACGGCGCGATCGACTGGTAACATCAACTCATAACCATCCTCGCCCGTATACCCCGTACGTGCGACAAATAGTTCGCCGATCGCCGCCCCGGAAAACGGTTTCAATTCCGCAGCCACAGCGCGTTCGACATCCGTCAATACGCCATGAACACGCTCACGCGCCTTGGGTCCCTGGACCGCAATCATCGCCAGCTCGTCACGTTCCGTCTGGCTAACCGCGAAGCCCTCCATCTGACTTGTGATCCAGGCCAGATCTTTGTCATGGGTCGCGGCATTGACGACAACGCGATAACTTCCATCGTCGCGGGCATAGACAATCAGGTCATCAATAATGCCACCTGTGTCGTTCAACATACAACTGTAGAGGGCGCGACCATCTTCGAGACGGGCCACATCATTAGCCAATAAATGGCGCAAAAAGGCCTGGGCCTCATCACCCGTCAGGTCCACGATGGTCATGTGGGAGACATCAAACATCCCTGCATCCTCGCGAACCTGCCGATGCTCGGCGAGTTGCGACCCATAATGCAAAGGCATTTCCCAACCCGCAAAATCCACCATACG
>CAZASZ010000060.1:0-12571 GCA_964487925.1 uncultured Gammaproteobacteria bacterium | reverse complement strand
AGCGGCGGTCTCCAAAACCGCAGGTTGGGGGTTCGATTCCCTCCTGGCCTGCCATCTCCAGCATAGATTCAAGATTGGAAAAATGGCAGATAGCATCAAATTCAGTTTCGCATTCATCCTAACGGCGGTTTCGATCGGTGGGTTCTATTACTTTGGCGACCAGTCTCTGCTGTTGCGGGTGGTCGGTCTCCTAGTGATGGCGTCGGTTGTTGTCGCGATTGCTTTGCAGACCCAAGCCGGAAAGTCGGCCTGGGCCTTCATTGGTGACGCTCGGATGGAGGTGCGAAAGGTCGTATGGCCTACCATGAAAGAGACTCGGCAGACGACTCTGGTTGTCTTGGCCATGGTGGTCGTAATTGCCATCATCCTCTGGTTGGTGGATATCTTTTTTATGTGGGCGGTACAAACGCTCACCGGCCTTGGGGGTTGATGCGTCATGTCGATGAGATGGTATGTGCTACACGTCTATTCCGGGTTTGAGCAGCAGGCATTGCGCTCCCTGAGTGAGCGTATTTCCGGCAGCTCGATGGCCGAATGCTTCGGTGAGGTGCTGTTACCGACCGAAGAGGTCGTGGAGATGAAGGCTGGGCAGAAGCGCAAGAGCGACCGCAAGTTCTTCCCGGGCTATCTGTTGATTCAGATGGAAATGAACGATGACACCTGGCACCTTGTTAATGAGGTGCCCAAGGTCATGGGTTTTATCGGTGGCACGAGTGATCGCCCCGCGCCGATCACCGATAAGGAGGCCCAGCGCATCATTGACCGGATTCAGGAAGGCGTCGAGAAGCCCAAGCCGAAGATCCTGTTCGAGCCGGGCGAGGTCGTGCGTGTTATTGATGGGCCGTTCATGGATTTCAGTGGTGTCGTGGAAGAGGTCAATTACGAGAAGAGCCGTCTGCGCGTTGCCGTGACGATCTTCGGGCGATCGACCCCCGTGGAGCTCGAATTCGGCCAGGTCGAAAAGGGCTAGCGGACACAGTTTTTTACCGGGCGCCCGATCTGGACGCGGCCGGTTTTTGGCGAAAAGCAATAGTGACTTTGGTTGCTGGAACAAACTGATGGGGAGCCGAGAGGCGTTTGCACCCGGGAGAAATAAAGCATGGCAAAGAAGGTTAGTGCATACATTAAGCTGCAGGTGGCGGCCGGCAAGGCCAACCCAAGTCCTCCTGTCGGTCCGGCGCTGGGTCAGCACGGCGTCAATATCATGGAGTTCTGTAAGGCGTTCAACGCTCAGACGCAGAGCATGGAGGCAGGTCTGCCTATCCCGGTGGTCATCACGGTCTATGCAGATCGCAGCTTCACGTTCATCACCAAGACCCCTCCGGCATCCGTATTGCTGATGAAGGCAGCGGGCATTAAGTCAGGTAGCCCGACACCGAACACCAAAAAGGTTGCCAAGGTCTCGCGTGCTCAGCTCGAGGAGATTGCGGCGACGAAGCAGCCGGATCTGACTGCGGCTGATATGGACGCCTCAGTGCGTACGATTGCCGGTACCGCCCGCAGTATGGGCATCGAAACGGAGGGTGTCTGAAATGGCAAAGTTGACTAAGCGCGCGAAGCTGATCGCTGAGAAGATCGATCGCACTCGTCAGTATGCTGTCGACGAGGCCCTGGACCTGATCAAGTCAGTGTCGAGCGTTAAATTCAACGAGAGCATTGATGTCAGCATCAATCTCGGTGTTGACCCCCGTAAGTCCGATCAGGTCGTGCGTGGTTCCACCGTGTTGCCCAATGGCACCGGCAAGACCGTTCGCGTTGCCGTCTTCGCTCAAGGCCCGAACGCCGACATCGCTACAGCCGCCGGCGCCGATATCGTCGGTTTCGAGGACCTTGCCGAGGCCGTCAAGGCCGGCCACATGGACTTCGATCTCGTCGTCGCGACCCCGGACGCCATGCGTATCGTGGGCCAGCTCGGCCAGATCCTGGGCCCGCGTGGTCTGATGCCGAATCCCAAGGTCGGCACCGTCACGACCGACGTCAAGACCGCTGTCGAGAATGCTAAGGCCGGTCAAGTCCAGTATCGGACCGACAAGGGCGGCATCATCCATTGTTCGATCGGAAAGGTGAGTTTTTCGGTCGAGGACCTCAAGGTCAATCTCGCGACCCTGTTGGATGCTTTGAACAAGGCCAAACCCAGTAGCGCCAAGGGCGTCTATATGAAGAAGATCGCCGTGAGCAGCACCATGGGGCCCGGCGTGGCGATCGATCAGTCGAGTTTGTCGATCTAAATTTTAGCATTATCGGGTCCTGAGCTTCGGCTCCGGGCTCAGAGCTTTGGTTCCCGGCCAGACAGCGATGTCCAGCCGGGTACGTCAAAGACCGTAGGTGCGCCAAACGCATATTGCGAGAGGCGCTTAATTTGACCCTAACCGGTCTGCCTGCGTAGGCGGTATACCAACCCAGGATCTCCTGAACGAGGGTTGCCGTGAAAGGGGGGGGCACAGATCATCGTGTCCTGATCAGTAACTGTCCGGCCCTGTCCATGACGACGGCCGGGCAGAAACTAAGTTGGAGGTAATCCCTTGTTAACACTGGGAGAAAAAGAGGCGATTGTTGAGGCCGTAGCCGAGCGTGCGCAGCTTGCGCAGTCCGCGCTGGCGGCTGAATACAATGGTCTGACCGTGGGTGACATGACGGCACTTCGTGAACAGGCCCGTGAAGCGGGTGTGTATCTGCGAGTCGTCAAAAACACCCTGGCCCGTCGTGCGCTTGCCGATACCGGATTCTCCGTGATGGCGGATGCCCTGAAAGGCCCGCTGATCCTGGCGTTTTCGTTTGAAGAGCCCGCTTCGGCTGCACGTGTGCTGACGGAGTTCGCCAAGGTAAAAGACAAGCTGGTTATTCGCGTCGTCGCGTTGCCGGGTCAGTTGCTGACCCCCGCTGATGCCACGATGCTGGCCAAGATGCCGACGAAGGATGAGGCAATCAGTACGCTGATGGCCGTCATGAAGGCGCCTGTCGAGAAACTTGCGCGTACGGTTAATGAAGTCCCTGGCAAGCTAGTCCGCACGATTGCGGCCGTTCGTGACGCCAAGGCGGCCTAAGCGCAGCACCGGTTCAGACCCTATACAACACTATTAGTACTTTTTGGAGAAAATCATGGCTGTTACGAAAGAAGATATCCTGGAAACAATTGGCAACATGACCGTCCTTGAGGTCGTTGACCTGATCTCCGCGATGGAAGAGAAGTTTGGCGTTTCCGCTGCTGCTGCTGCCGTTGCCGTTGCCCCGGCTGCCGGTGGTGATGGCGCCGCTGCCGCTGAAGAGCAGACCGAGTTCGACGTCGTTCTGACTAGCTTCGGCGACAACAAGGTTGCGGTCATCAAGGCTGTTCGCGGCATCACCGGTCTGGGTCTGAAAGAGGCCAAAGACGCCGTCGAGGGCGCGCCTTCTTCGCTGAAGGAAGGCGTTTCCAAGGACGAGGCCGAAGAGGTCAAGAAGCAGCTTGAAGAGGCTGGTGCCAAAGTCGAGCTCAAGTAAGGACGTATTGTCACTGCTTGATTTGAGTGACCTGCAGGACGCGCGCGTGGAGCGATCCATGCGCGCGTCCTGCGGGCATTTCGCGTTTGTCTGATGAAGCGCGACCCCGAAGAGCTCTGACTCAACTCGACGGGCGCCTGGTTCCGGAAAGCGGCGGGCGAGAGATATTAAAAGAATTTTCGGGTATAGCGCGGCTCGTTGAATATAGATTTGTAGCGCGCTTTACCCTGTTGTTCGATGATGTGGCGTCATCGAATTGTATCGCAGAAGCGAAAACATATTTGTGCTGAGGAATCCCGATGGCCTATTCGTTTACCGAGAAAAAATGCATCCGAAAGAATTTTGGCAAGCGTCCCAGCGTGCTCGATGTTCCCTATCTTCTGGAGACCCAGATTCAGTCTTATCAATCGTTTCTCCAGGTTGGTGTGGCCGAGAAGGATCGAGATGATAAGGGCCTACAGGCTGCGTTTACCTCGGTATTCCCCATCTCCAGCTTTTCCGGAAACGCCGAACTCGAGTTCGTGAGCTATACGCTCGGCGTGCCCACGTTTGACGTTAGCGAATGTCAGTTGCGTGGCGTGACCTATTCCGCGCCGCTGCGCGTCAAGGTCCGCCTCAGGCTCTTCGAGAAGGGTCCGAGCGGCAAGTCCAAGGAGGCCAAGGAGGTCAAAGAAGTCAAGGAGCAGGAGGTCTTCATGGGAGAGATCCCGCTGATGACCCGTAACGGCACCTTTATCATTAACGGCACCGAGCGCGTTGTGGTCTCTCAGCTGCATCGTTCGCCAGGCGTGTTTTTCGACCATGATAAGGGCAAGACCCATTCGTCCGGGAAGATCCTCTATTCTGCCCGCGTGATTCCCTACCGTGGCTCATGGTTGGACTTCGAGTTCGATCCTCTGGACATGGTCTACGTCCGTATCGATCGTCGCCGTAAGCTGCCCGCGACAGTGCTGCTGCGTTCCATGGGCTATAGCAATCAGGACATCCTCGACGAGTTCTTTGAGACTGATACGGTCCGAATCAAAGGCGAGGAGGTTCGTCTCGACCTGATTCCAGATCGTCTGCGCGGTGAGACCCTGAGCTTCGATATCGTCGGTGCGGATGGTGAAGTCATCGCCGAGGCCGGTCGCCGGATCACGGCTCGCCATGTTCGGACGATGGAGAAGGTCGGTCTGAGTTCGATCGCTGTGCCTTCCGAATTCTTTGCAGGCAAGAGCCTGGCCCATGATGTTATCGATATGGAGACCGGCGAGCTGCTTGAGCTCAACGAGATGCGTCTTGAGGCCAACACCGCGCTGACCGCTGAGATCATAGATCACCTGCGGGCATCCGGGGTTAAAGAGATCAAAATCCTTTATACCAATGAACTTGATCGCGGCGCCTTTATTTCCGAGACCCTGCGTGTCGATTCGACTGTTGATCAGTTGGATGCCCTCGTCGAGATCTATCGGATGATGCGCCCCGGTGAGCCGCCAACAAAGGAGGCTGCCGAGCACCTGTTCGACAACCTGTTTTTCAGTGCCGATCGCTACGACCTTTCTGTAGTCGGCCGCATGAAGTTCAATCGTCGTCTCGACCGCTCAGAGGTTGAAGGCCCCGGTATTCTCGTTGATGGTTACCGCCTAGCCAATGCCTTTGCCAGCTACGATGATGCCGAGGCCTTTAGCGAGACTGAGGTTTCCAAGGACGAGCTGATCGTCATTCGTCAACTTGAGGCCCGCAACGAGACAACCTACAAGACTTGGGGCGAGATCAAGGCTGCGCTGCCCAGTTGGGGTTCGGATATCCTTGACGTCCTCAAAGAACTGATCTCGATCAAAAATGGTCGAGGCACTGTCGACGATATCGATCACCTGGGTAACCGTCGTATCCGCTGCGTCGGAGAGATGGTCGAGAACCAGTTCCGTGTTGGTCTGGTCCGTGTCGAGCGCGCCGTCCGCGAGCGTCTGGCCATGGCCGAGGCCGAGGGTCTGATGCCCAAGGACATGATCAATGCCAAGCCTGTGACGGCCGTCGTCAAGGAGTTTTTCGGCTCCAGTCAGTTGTCCCAGTTCATGGATCAGAACAACCCGCTGTCCGAGGTTACCCACAAACGCCGCGTCTCCGCGCTTGGCCCTGGTGGCCTGACCCGTGAGCGTGCCGGTTTTGAGGTCCGCGACGTTCACCCGACCCATTATGGCCGTGTCTGCCCGATTGAGACCCCTGAAGGTCCGAATATCGGTCTGATCAACTCGCTGTCGGTCTATGCCCGAACCAACGAGTACGGTTTTCTCGAGACTCCCTATCGCAAGGTAGTCGATGGTCAGGTGACGGAAGATATTGTCTATCTTTCGGCCATCGAGGAAGGGCGTTATGTCATCGCTCAGGCCAGCGCCACGCTCGACGAGAAAGGGACGCTCATTGATACCCTGGTTTCGTGCCGGAGCCAGAACGAGTTCACGATGAAGGCACCAGATCAGGTCCAATACATGGACGTGTCGCCAAAGCAGATCGTTTCGGTAGCTGCCTCGCTGATTCCGTTCCTTGAGCACGATGACGCCAACCGTGCCCTCATGGGCTCGAACATGCAACGCCAGGCAGTGCCGACTCTGCGCGCCGATAAGCCGCTGGTCGGTACCGGTATGGAACGCGCCGTGGCTGTCGACTCGGGTGTGACCGTGACGGCCGAGCGTGGCGGCATCGTCGATGCCGTTGATGCAGGTCGTATCGTCGTCCGCGCCAATGATGATGAGGCCATCTCACGCGAGCCGGGTGTCGATATCTACAACCTGATCAAGTACACGCGCTCCAATCAGAATACCTGTATCAACCAGCGTCCGTTGGTAGCACCCGGTGACGTCATCGCCAGAGGCGATGTGCTGGCCGACGGATCCTCTACCGATATGGGCGAGCTGGCCCTGGGGCAGAACATGCTGGTGGCATTCATGCCATGGCACGGTTATAACTTCGAGGACTCCATCCTGATCTCGGAGCGTGTTGTCGAAGAGGATCGTTATACCTCGATCCATATCGAGGAGATCACCTGTGTGGCCCGCGACACCAAGTTGGGTTCGGAGGAGGTGTCCTGCGATATCCCCAACGTCAGTGAGACGGCTCTGGCCAACCTAGATGAATCGGGCATCGTCTATATCGGCGCCGAGGTCCAGCCGGGCGATATCCTGGTCGGTAAGGTTACGCCCAAGGGTGAGACCCAGCTGACTCCTGAGGAGAAGCTGCTGCGCGCAATTTTTGGTGAGAAGGCTTCGGACGTCAAGGACACGTCCTCCCGCGTGCCGTCAGGCATGAGTGGTACCGTCATCGACGTGCGCGTTTTCACGCGTGACGGTGTCGAGAAGGATGCCCGCGCCCAGCTGATCGAAGAGGCCGAGATGGCCAAGGTCAAGAAGGATCTCGAGGATCAGTACCGTATCCTGGAGGGCGATATCCTGTCCCGTATGGAGAAGTTCCTACGTAACAAAACTGCGGACAAGGGGCCCGAGGGTCTCAAGACGGACACCAAGATTAGCAAGTCCTATCTGGCTGGATTGAAGCCGGATCAGTGGGCCGAGATCTGCTTGTCCGACGAGAAGCACAACGTCCAGCTCGAGGAGATGAACACTCAGCGTCACAAGCTCCGCAAGACCTTCGACGAGAAGTTCGAGGATAAGCGCCGCCGTCTGACCGCTGGCGATGATCTTGCGCCTGGCGTGCTCAAGATGGTCAAGGTCTATCTGGCCGTCAAGCGCCGCATCCAGCCTGGTGACAAGATGGCTGGTCGTCATGGTAACAAGGGTGTTATTTCTCAGATTGTCCCCGTCGAGGACATGCCGTTCATGGAGGATGGTACTCCTGTCGACGTCGTTCTGAACCCGCTTGGCGTTCCATCACGTATGAACGTCGGGCAGGTGCTCGAGACCCATCTGGGTTGGGCGGCCAAGGGTATGGGACTCAGAATTGGCAAGGCTCTCGATCAGCAGTGCATGATCGGGGAGATGCGCGAGCTTCTAGGCAAGATCTACGGCTCGAGCGGGCACCAGGAAGACCTCGGTTCGCTGACCGACGACGAAGTCATGAGGCTGGCTGGGAATCTGCGTCGTGGTGTTCCGACCGCAACGCCGGTCTTTGATGGTGCTACAGAAGAGGATATCCAGCTCATGCTAGAGCTCGCCGGCCTGCCCAAGACCGGGCAGACCAAACTTATCGACGGTCGTACCGGCGAGTACTTTGACCGAGAGGTAACGGTTGGCTACATGTACATGCTGAAGCTCAACCACTTGGTTGATGACAAGATGCATGCCCGTTCGACAGGTCCATACAGTCTAGTTACCCAGCAACCTTTGGGTGGTAAGGCGCAGTTCGGTGGACAGCGTTTTGGTGAGATGGAAGTCTGGGCGCTCGAAGCCTACGGCGCATCCTATACCCTGCAGGAGATGCTGACCGTGAAGTCGGATGACGTCCAGGGGCGTACCGCCATGTACAAGAATATCGTGGATGGGGATCATCGCATGGAGGCCGGAATGCCCGAATCCTTCAACGTGCTACTCAAGGAAATCAAGGCCTTGGGTATCGACGTCGAGTTGGAGTGACGAGCTCTCAACCCGAACGGAATTTGCGAGCCGACACCTAGTGTCGGCCCCATTGAGATTTACTGAGGAGAACTGGCCTTGAAAAACCTATTAAACCTGTTAAAGCAGCCCCAGGAAGACTTTAACGCGATCCGGATCGGACTGGCCTCGCCGGCCAAAATCCGCTCCTGGTCCTTTGGCGAGGTTAAAAAGCCGGAGACGATCAACTATCGTACGTTCAAGCCTGAGCGTGATGGCCTGTTTTGCGCCAAGATCTTTGGTCCGGTCAAAGACTATGAATGTCTCTGTGGCAAGTACAAGCGACTGAAGCATCGCGGCGTTATCTGCGAGAAATGCGGCGTTGAAGTCACGGTCGCCAAGGTCCGTCGCGAGCGCATGGGCCATATTGAGCTGGCCAGCCCCGTCGCCCACATCTGGTTCCTGAAGTCGCTGCCGTCGCGTATGGGCCTGCTGCTTGATATGACCTTGCGTGATATCGAACGCATCCTTTATTTCGAGGCCTTCGTGGTTGTCGATCCTTGCCTGGACGTGACTCAAGATCCGGACAAGATCGAGCTCAAGAAGGGCCAGCTCCTGACTGATGAGCAATACCTCGATGCGATCGAGGCCTATGGCGATACCTTCAAGGCAGCCATGGGCGCCGAGGCCATTCAGCTGCTTCTGCAGGCTATCAACATTGATGAAGAGCTCAAGCAGTTGCGCGAGGAGATCAATGAGTCCGGTTCCGAGACCAGGATCAAGAAGCTCAGCAAGCGCCTGAAACTCATCGAGGCCTTCAAAAATTCAGACAATCGCCCCGAATGGATGATCATGTCCGTGTTGCCGGTGCTACCGCCGGAACTGCGCCCGCTGGTGCCACTTGATGGCGGCCGGTTCGCAACCTCGGATCTGAACGATCTCTATCGTCGAGTCATCAACCGTAACAATCGCCTGAAGCGCCTGCTCGATCTCAATGCACCGGATATCATCGTCCGCAATGAGAAGCGCATGCTGCAGGAGGCCGTCGACGCGCTGCTCGATAACGGGCGTCGCGGCAAGGCCATCACGGGCAGCAGCAAGCGCCCGCTGAAGTCCCTGGCCGACATGATCAAGGGCAAGCAGGGGCGTTTCCGTCAGAACCTACTCGGTAAGCGTGTCGACTACTCGGGCCGTTCGGTCATCGTGGTCGGTCCCACGCTGCGTCTACAGCAGTGTGGCCTGCCCAAGAAGATGGCCTTGGAGCTCTTCAAACCGTTTATTTTCAGCAAGCTTGAGCGCCGTGGACTCGCCACGACCATCAAGGCTGCCAAGAAGATGGTCGAGCGCGAAGGGCCGGAGATCTGGGATATCCTCGAAGAGGTTATCCGCGAACATCCGGTCATGCTGAACCGCGCCCCGACGCTGCACCGTCTGGGTATCCAAGCCTTCGAGCCCAAGCTTATCGAGGGCAAGGCTATTCAGCTGCATCCGTTGGTCTGTACGGCATTCAACGCCGACTTTGACGGCGATCAGATGGCCGTTCACGTACCGCTGTCGATCGAGGCCCAGCTCGAAGTTCGCGCGCTCATGATGTCGACCAACAACGTTCTTTCCCCGGCCAATGGCGAACCGATCATCGTGCCGTCTCAGGACGTCGTCTTGGGACTCTACTACATGAGCCGCTCGCGTGTCGGCGCCAAGGGCGAAGGTATGCGTTTCGCTGATATTGAGGAACTTCGCCGCGCTTATGATAACCGCGTCGTGGAGCTCAGTGCCCACGTGACCGTGCGTGTTCGTGAAGTCACGATCGATGAAGAAGGTAACCGTGAAGAGCGGATCCGTCGCATCGAAAACACAACCGTCGGCCGTGCTTTGCTGTTCGATATCGTGCCAGACGGCCTCCCCTACGAGGTGGTCGATCATGATATGACGAAGAAGGCTATTTCGAACCTCGTCAACTCCTCATACCGTAAGGTGGGTCTGAAGGAGACGGTGATATTCGCTGATCAGCTCATGTACATGGGTTTCGAGTTTTCGACCCGCGCGGGCGTCTCGATTTGCGTCAACGACATGAACATTCCTGACGAGAAGGAAGCCATCATTGGCGCCGCCGAGCAGGAGGTCAATGAGATCGAGGAGCAGTACACCTCAGGTCTCGTAACCAACGGCGAGCGCTATAATAAGGTCATCGATATCTGGTCGCACACCAACGATCAGGTCGCCAAGGCCATGATGTCTCGCCTTGGAAAGGAGGTTGTCATCGATGCAGAGGGTAAGGAGATTGAGCAGAAGTCCTTCAACGCAATCTTCATGATGGCCGACTCAGGCGCCCGAGGCAGTGCGGCCCAGATTCGCCAGCTGGCCGGTATGCGTGGCCTCATGGCCAAGCCGGACGGCTCGATCATCGAGACTCCGATTACGGCCAACTTCCGCGAAGGTCTCGATGTCCTGCAGTACTTCATCTCGACCCATGGTGCCCGTAAGGGTCTGGCCGATACAGCGTTGAAGACCGCCAACTCCGGTTACCTGACCCGTCGTCTCGTTGATGTCGCGCAGGATCTGGTCGTGACTGACGTCGATTGCGGTACATCCCATGGCCTCACGATTAGCCATATCGTCGAAGGTGGTGAAGTCGTCGAGACCCTGGGTAGCCGAGTTCTGGGCCGTGTGGCCCTGAACGACATCCACTACCCTGGTACCAGCAATGTCTTGTTCCCTGCCGGTACACTCCTCGACGAGAAGGGCGTCGCGATGCTTGAAACAGAGGGTGTCGAGAGCATGGATGTTCGCTCGCCAATCACCTGTGATAATCGTTACGGTGTTTGCGCCACCTGTTACGGCCGTGACCTGGCCCGCGGTCATCTCGTCAACATAGGCGAGTCTGTCGGTGTCATAGCGGCTCAGTCCATCGGTGAGCCGGGCACGCAGCTGACCATGCGTACCTTCCATATCGGTGGCGCCGCGTCGCGTTCGGTGACTGCCAACAACATCCAAACCAAGACCAAGGGTAGTGCCCACCTCAAGAACATCAAGATCGTGCAGCACAGCAGTGGCAATAACGTCGCCGTATCGCGTTCGGGTGAACTGACGATTACCGACGTTAATGGCCGCGAGCGCGAGCGTTACAAGGTCCCATACGGCGCCGTCATCTCCGTCAGCGATGGCGACGAGGTCGAGGTTGGTCAGATTTTGGCTAACTGGGATCCGCATACCCATCCGGTCATTACCGAGGTGGCGGGTTCCGTCATGTTCTCGGACTTCATCGACGGTGTCACCGTACGTCAGCAGACCGATGATGTGACCGGGCTGTCGAGCATGGTCGTTACCGATCCTAAGTCACGTGGCGCGGCTGCCAAGGATCTGCGCCCCGTGGTTAAAATTGTGGACGAGAACGGGGGCGATCTTTGCTTCCCTGGTACCGAAATCCCGGCGACGTATTCCCTGCCGCCAGGCGCCATTATCAGCCTCAGCGACAAGGCCTCGGTCCACGCTGGTGACGTTATTGCGCGTATCCCGCAAGAATCTTCGAAGACCCGCGATATCACGGGTGGTCTGCCCCGCGTGGCCGACCTGTTCGAGGCCAGAAAGCCAAAGGATCCTGCCATCATGGCCGAGATATCCGGCACCGTGGCCTTTGGTAAGGACACCAAGGGCAAGCAGCGTCTGATCATCATCGGCGAGGAGGGCGAGCGTTACGAGGGCCTGATTCCGAAGTTCCGGACCATCAATGTCTTCGAGGGTGAGCATGTCGAGAAGGGCGAAATAATCGTCGATGGCGCTCCGGTCCCGCACGATATTCTGCGTCTGCGCGGTGTCAGCGCTCTTGCCGAGTACGTCGTCAAGGAGGTCCAGGACGTCTACCGTCTTCAGGGCGTGAAGATCAACGACAAGCACATCGAAGTCATCGTCCGTCAGATGCTGCGTAAGGTCGAGATCACGGCCCCTGGAGATACCAACTTCCTCAAGGGCGAGCAGGTCGAACGTGCAACCGTTCTCAATGCCAACGACACCGTGACGGAAGACGGTAAGTTAGAAGCTGTCTTTGATCCTGTCCTGTTGGGCATTACCAAAGCATCGCTCGCGACCGACTCCTTCGTCTCGGCAGCATCTTTCCAGGAGACCACGCGTGTCCTGACCGAGGCAGCTGTCAACGGTAAGGAAGACTACCTGCGCGGTCTCAAGGAGAACGTTATTGTGGGTCGTCTGATCCCGGCCGGTACCGGTCTTGCGTATCACACCGAGCGCAAACGCCGCGAGGAGGAAAACCTCATCGAGGAGGCCGAGGCCGTCGAGAAACAGCCTACGACCAGCGAGGTCGAGGCAGCATTGAGAGAGGCCCTCAACGCAGAATGATCCTGAATCCGGGGTTGTGCGTGCTTTGGTGAAAGTGTGCGCGCAACTCCGGAATTTATTGCAATCAAATCAGGGTCGAATCGCCGGAACGCCTTGCGAACTGGCTGATTTTCTAGCATAATTCACCGTCACGCGCCCGTAGCTCAGCTGGATAGAGTACCTGGCTACGAACCAGGCGGTCGGGAGTTCGAATCTCTCCGGGCGCGCCATATAAA
>CAZASZ010000059.1:0-12660 GCA_964487925.1 uncultured Gammaproteobacteria bacterium | reverse complement strand
AACTCATTACTTAATGTTTACAGTTTGGTTATTGCGGGTTTTATTGGGATGGGATCAAACGGATAAAGCTGTGATACAATGCCAACGATTAGCCTTGGAGAGCGGCGAATTGCCCGCCCGCCGATATGTTAGCGTGTTTGCCAGGGCATTCATTTTCCAAATCCTGTAGTTGTTTGCCGTTTTTCTTATAATTTTAAGGAGTGTGTACATGAGTCAGGGTGCCGACAAGCACTGTCGTCTGTTGATTCTGGGTTCCGGACCGGCCGGGTATACGGCTGCGGTTTACGCCGCGCGCGCCAACTTGAATCCGGTTTTAATCACCGGCGTGCAGCAAGGCGGACAGCTCACCACAACGACGGATGTGGACAATTGGCCGGGTGACCCGGATGGCGTGCAAGGCCCTGATCTGATGGTTCGTCTGCAGAAGCACGCTGAACGCTTTGATACCGATATTATCTTTGACCATATCAACCAAGTTGACCTCAAGCAGAGACCGTTTTCATTAACCGGTGATAACGGCCGCTATACATGTGATGCCCTAATCATCGCGACGGGCGCATCGGCCAGATACCTGGGCTTGCCTTCTGAAGAGACCTTCATGGGTAAGGGCGTCTCGGCCTGTGCAACCTGCGACGGTTTTTTCTATAGAAATCGTAAGGTTGCGGTGATTGGGGGCGGGAATACGGCTGTAGAGGAGGCTCTTTATCTTGCTAACATCGCCGAACACGTCACCGTGGTTCACCGACGTGATCAGTTTCGTGCAGAGAAAATGCTTGTGGATCGACTCATGGAGCGCGTCAAGGATGGGACAGTGACGATTCGCTGGGATTCAGTGCTTGACGAGGTTGTTGGCGATGACAGCGGTGTGACCGGTATGCGTATTAGAAGCG
Source organism: uncultured Gammaproteobacteria bacterium (assembly GCA_964487925.1). Lineage (GTDB taxonomy): Bacteria > Pseudomonadota > Gammaproteobacteria > SZUA-140 > SZUA-140 > RI-283. Next base: position 11,770 of record CAZASZ010000059.1, on the reverse strand, counting down.
TCAAAGATGACTCAATTGACGAGTTGGGCCTGGATGGCGTGTTTATCGCCATTGGGCATACCCCCAATACCAGTTTATTCGAGGGGCAGCTTGAAATGCGCAATGGATATCTAGTCATTAAAAGTGGATTGGACGGTAATGCAACGGCCTGCAGTCTGCCCGGGGTGTTTGCTTCGGGCGACGTTGCTGATTCCGTGTATCGTCAGGCCGTTACGTCAGCCGGTTTCGGTTGTATGGCGGCGCTGGACGCAGAGCGTTTTCTCGACCAATAGTGATCATTTGGGCTTGGGCGATTGATTAGCCCTAGTTTGATGCCATGCTTTAGGGAGGAGTAGACCATGCCAAGTACCGCGAGTAACAATGAGAGTCGGCGTTATCCCCGAATGGCGATCGATTGCGAGATCGATTACCGTCATGTCGATCAGGGGCAACCTCTACAAGGACGCGCCCGAAATATCAGTGGGAATGGCATGCTGTTTGTGTCCGAGCAGGAAATATCAGTGGGCTCCTTACTCGAAATCCAGGTCAAGCCAGGAAATCCATCGATTCCGGCGCTTGATGCGGTGGTTGAGGTTGTTAGAATCAACTCCCGAGGCGAGCAGGCCCTGGCGTCCAATGAGTCGTCCAACAACTATGAGGTGGGCGCCGTTATCGTCTCGATGAAATAGCCGGACATTCTCTTTGATGCCGCAGTTCCCGCCCCCGGACGCCGCACGTCCGGATGGGCTGCTTGCCATTGGTGGCGACCTTTCTTCGGGTACATTGATTTCGGCCTATTCCCAAGGCATATTCCCCTGGTTCAATGAAGGTCAGCCTATTCTCTGGTGGGCTCCAGATCCTCGCCTCGTACTCTATCCAAATCGTATTCGGATTTCAAGAAGCCTTCGTAAATCATTACAAAATAAAGGATATTCAGTTTCATTCGATGCTGATTTCGGTGCAGTCATGCGCGCATGCGCTGAACAACGTGAAGACCAGGAGGGGACCTGGATCAACCCCCTGATGCTGGAGGCCTATGGCGAGATGCATCGTAAGGGCTGGGCGCATTCGATAGAGGTTCTCAGCGCCGAGGGTCGAATTGTCGGTGGGCTCTATGGCCTTGCCATCGGCAAAGTATTTTTCGGTGAATCCATGTTTCATCGTGAACGCGATGCTTCCAAAGTGGCGCTATTTTCACTTTGTAGGCATTTGCAGTCTTGGGGTTATGCAGTCATCGACTGCCAGGTGCATACCGAGCACCTCGTGAGTCTCGGTGCCGAAGAGATTCCCAGATCGCACTTTTGCGACTTATTGCATACGCATTGTCGAGACTTCGCTCCGGGTAGGTGGTGTGTAGAACCCGCACTTATACAAGTCTAGCAGGCCGTTGAAAAACCTTCATGCGGCACGATCCAGCGTTAAAAATCGGCTCAAAATGCTCATGTACGGGCGTGTACACTGCGCTTTCTCGCCGATTTCCGCGTTGTCTTGCACTCGCCTAAAACTTTTTCAATAGCCTGTTAGACGTAAAATCCGCGGGCGTTGCTCTTTTCTTAGAATGCCTGCCCGGTGCCCACGTAGAGCCGCAGGTTGTGAGTGGCCTCGCCGTAGGCCAGATCGATTCTCAGAGTGCCACGTACCAGCCAGCGTAGGGTCCAGCGGATTCCAACCCCGAGGCCGGTAATAAGCGAGCGCCCGAGCGGATTATCGCCTCGGTCGGATAGATGCCCGATATCCGCAAACGCGGCATAGAATAAATTACTGTTTGGCTCGTGTGGGAAGCGTCCTTCTATGGTGCCGAACAGGTAGCGTGTAGCAAGGAGTTCCCCAGGAAAATAGCCCCTAATTTCATTTCGGTTGCCAAGGTCGAAACGATCGTTGCGCTGGCTGTCACCGATAATTTGGCCACCGTTGAGGCGGATATTTACGGTGCGACCTTGGCCTAGAGATCGGTATTCGCGCCATGAAATCGCATGGGCGAGTGACTCTTGTTCGGATCCCAGGGCATGCAAACCCTGGCTGATTTCGTAGTTGAATACCTCTCCCGACAACCAGGTAACGTGGTTATCGACAAGTCGGTAGGCCAAGCCGACAAGCACGTTCGTGGTCCGGGTATCGTCGACATCAGGGAGCGCGGCGCCGTCGATCAGCGCGAACGAGCGGTTCGATCGAACGAGTCCGGTATGGACTGTCCAACCTTCTCCCGGGACGGGGCCGAGCCCGTAATTGACGTCGAAAAGTAGTTCGTGACGTTGTTCCTGGTAGTTGGCTATTGATTGCCCGGCGTCGAAACCGACGAAGACGGACCTTCCCTGGTTATAGGCAAAACCGAGACCTAGGCGGGTATCGGCTATTCGAGGCCAGTGATAGCCCAAGGAATAAGAGGTACCATTACTCGTGGAGAAGTTTTTCCCTGTATCTTGCTCGATCGCTAACCTGAGGTGATGTCCCAAGCCCCAGAGGTTATATTCGTCGGTATTGACGCCCAGCGCTGAGGTGCCGTCATCATTTCGGTTCAGGCGCGGCAGTATCCATAGGGACCAGCGTTCATGCGCCTCTATCAGGACATTCCCACTGTCGTTTGGGGCGTGGACCACGATATTGCGATAGAGCCCCAAATTGCGCAGGCGGCGCTCCGCCAGGCCCTTCATTTCCGGTTGCCAGCGCGTCCCTGATTGGAAGGGTAGTTCGCGCAAGATAATACGAGGGTCTGAACGTTCCAGGCCTTCAACAATGATATCTCCGACATGCACTGCCGAATCGCCTGCTGCGAAAAGATCGGACTGTGGTCCGATCAAGATGACGCCAATCAGCAAAAAAAATAGGAATGTTGCCATTCGCCCCTCTCTTGAACGGCGATTGCGAGTACACGGCATATCAGTTGCGGGCCTTGCGCCGAGACTTGAAGAAGGACTGCAGCAAGGAGCGGCTTTCATCGGCCAATAATCCGCCTAGCACTTCCACCTGATGATTGACCCGGGGTGACGCGAAGATATCGAATACCGATCCGGCGGCACCTGCCTTGGGGTCGGTTGCAGCATAGATGAGTCGCTGGACGCGGGCATGGACGATTGCCCCAGCGCACATCACGCAGGGTTCAAGCGTGACATAGAGTGTGGTATCCGTCAGGCGGTAGTTGCCGAGTTGCTGAGCGGCAGCACGCAAGGTCACCATTTCGGCATGGGCGCTGGGGTCGTGGGTCGAGATTGGGCAGTTGCCGCCCGCAGCGATTATCTCATTCTCTTTGACCAGAACGGCGCCAACCGGGACTTCACCGGAGTTTTCCGCCTGGCGGGCCATGGCCATCGCTTGTTCCATAAAGGCGACATCGGCGGAGGAAAAAACGGGCGTGGTCACAAGCGTGGCAGGCGCTTTGTTACTCCCACTCAATGGTCGCTGGTGGTTTTCCCGAGATGTCATAGACGACTCGGGATACGCCAGGGACTTCATTGATGATGCGGTTGGAGGTCCGCTCCAGCATAGCGTAGGGCAGGTGTGCCCAACGTGCGGTCATGAAGTCGATGGTCTCAACGGCGCGCAGGGCTATCACGTGTTCGTAGCGACGCTGGTCGCCGGTGACTCCCACCGAGCGCACAGGCAGGAATACGGCGAAGGCCTGGCTGACCGAATCATATAGGTCCTCGGCGCGTAACTCCTCGATGAAGATGGCGTCGGCGAGACGCAGGGTATCGGCGTAGGATGACCGTACCTCGCCCAGGATGCGCACGCCGAGGCCAGGCCCCGGGAAAGGGTGACGATAGACCATATCGTGCGGCAGACCGAGTTCGACACCGATTTCACGCACCTCATCCTTGAATAGTTCCCGCAAGGGCTCGAGCAACTTCAGTTTCATGTGCTCGGGAAGACCGCCAACGTTGTGATGGGACTTGATAACGTGGGCCTTCCCGGTACTTGAGCCGGCGGATTCGATAACATCGGGGTAGATCGTGCCTTGCGCCAGCCAGCGTGCATCTTTGAGCTTGGCGGCCTCGTCTTCAAAGATCTCGATGAACATACCGCCGATGACCTTGCGTTTTGCTTCGGGATCGCTTACGTCGGTCAGGGCGGAAAGGAAACGATCACCGGCATCGGCGCGGATGACCCGGACGCCCATGTGCTGAGCGAATACGGCCATGACCTGATCGCCTTCATGGAGCCTAAGAAGTCCATTGTCGACGAACACGCAGGTCAGCTGCTCGCCGATAGCTCGATGCAACAGGGCGGCGACGACAGAGGAATCGACGCCGCCGGAAAGTCCCAACAGGACTTCGTCGTTACCGACTTGGTCGCGGATACGGGCGATGCTGTCCTCAATGATGTTACCGGCGTTCCAGAGGTCTTTGCAGCCGCAGATCTCTTGTACGAAGCGCTCGATGATGCGCTGTCCCTGTAGGGTATGGGTGACCTCGGGATGAAACTGCAAGGCGTAGAAGCCGCGTTCCTCGTCGGCCATACCGGCCAGTGGAGCGTTGTCGGTGCTGGCGATGCATTTGAAGCCCGGTGGCAGTTCATCGACCCGGTCGCCGTGGCTCATCCAGACATCGAGCATGCCGTATCCTTCAGGCGTTGTATGGTCCTCAATGTTCTTGAGCAGCCGGGAATGACCCCGGGCACGGACCAGTGCGTGACCGTATTCGTGTTGGCTCGCGTTAATGACCTTGCCGCCAAGTTGAGCGGCCATGGTCTGCATGCCGTAGCAAATGCCAAGCACCGGGACCCCTGCAGTGAAGACGAGATCAGGCGCGCGCCAAGTATCCTCGTCATCGGTCGTCGCGGTTTGAGGGCCACCCGATAGCACGAAGCCGCTAGCCCCGAATTCCTTGATACGTCCCGGATCAGCGTCCCAGGAGTAGATCTCGCAATAGACGCCGGCTGCACGGATACGACGAGCGATCAGTTGGGTGTACTGAGAACCGAAGTCTAGGATCAGGATCCGGTCTTGGTGGATATTTTCGTGACTCAAGTATCTGCTCCCAGCGGATCGGATGAGATGTTCAATTTGGCAGCGTTCCCGGACGGATCAGTCAATCCGGTAGTTCGGCGCCTCTTTGGTGATTGTGACGTCGTGGACATGACTCTCGCGCATGCCTGCGCCCGTGACGCGGACAAAACGTGGGCGCGTACGCATGGTCGCAATATCGTTGCTGCCGGTGTAACCCATGCTTGCGCGCAGGCCGCCCATGAGCTGGTGGACGATGGCCACCATACTGCCCTTGTATGGGACACGGCCTTCTATGCCTTCGGGGACGAGCTTCTCGACTAGGCTACTGTCCTCCTGAAAATAGCGATCGGAGGAACCGTGGGTCGCGGCCATTGCGCCAAGGGACCCCATACCGCGATATGCTTTGTATGAGCGCCCTTGATAGAGTTCAACCTCACCCGGTGATTCCTCGGTGCCGGCGAACATGCTGCCAATCATGACCGAATGCGCGCCTGCTGCGATGGCCTTGGCGATGTCGCCCGAGTAGCGGATCCCGCCATCGGCGATCAGGGGGACATCGGTCCCGTCCAGGGCTGCGGCCACATTGGACACTGCCGTGATCTGAGGAACACCGACGCCACTGATGATGCGTGTCGTGCAGATCGATCCCGGGCCGATACCGACCTTGACGCCGTCAACGCCTGCTGCGACCAGGGCTCTAGCGGCTTCACCCGTCGCGACATTGCCGCCGATAACTTGGGTGTCCGGGTGATGTTTTTTAATCCAGGCGATCTGATCAAGCACCTTCTGCGAGTGACCGTGCGCCGTGTCCACAATCACGAGGTCCACGCCTGCGGTGATCAGGGCTTCGGCCCGGCCGTCGTCAGCGGTGCCAACGGCTGCGCCTACCCGCAGGCGACCATATTCATCCTTGCAGGCGTTCGGCTTGTCAGTCGACTTTTGGATGTCCTTGACTGTAATCATGCCGCGCAAATGAAAGTCATCGTTAACCACCATGACCTTTTCGATGCGGTGTTTGTGGAGCAGGAAGAGGACCTCATCTCGACTGGCCCCCTCGCGCACGGTGACCAGACGCTCTTTCGGCGTCATAACCCGAGAGACGGGTTCGTCAAAATGCGTCTCGAAACGCAGATCGCGATGAGTCACGATGCCGACAAGGGCTTCGCCCTCGACGACCGGCACGCCCGAGATATTATGGGCTCGGGTCAGATTGATCACGTCGCGGATCGTGGCCGTCGGGTTGACCGTGATGGGCGCAGTAATGACCCCGCTCTCGAACTTCTTGACGGCGCGGACTTCATTGGCCTGTTGTTCGACCGACATGTTCTTATGAACGATACCGACACCGCCCTCTTGGGCCAGGGCAATGGCGAGGCGGGCTTCGGTTACGGTGTCCATGGCCGCAGCCAGGATCGGGATGTTGAGCGTGATGTCACGTGTCAGCCGGGTTTTCAGGCTGACCTCTTTGGGCATGACCGTGGAGTGGTCGGGTAGTAGGAGGACGTCGTCAAACGTCAATGCCTCCTGAGCGATCCGAATGAACATAGTGGGTATCCTGTCACTGCTTACAGTAAACGGCTTATTATAGCCACTCGGTCAAGTCGCGGTAAACTACGGATTTGGGTGCTTTTCCTTATTATGTCTCGAGCCTTTAAGGGGCGGTAGATTATGGGTGCTATGGATATTGAAGATGATGTAGGTGATTTTCGGGAAATCTATACCGTATCCGCGCTCAATAGCGCGGTCCGGGAGTGGTTGGAAGAGGGCTTCGCCCTTGTTTGGGTGGAGGGGGAACTCTCGAATTTGGCCAGGCCTTCATCGGGGCATTGGTATTTCAGTCTCAAGGATGACGCCGCGCAGGTTCGCTGCGCGATGTTTCGCGGCCGTAATCGTGTGGTGGGCTTTGCGCCCGAAAACGGTAGTCAGGTCTTGATCCTGGCACGGGTTGGGCTCTATGAGGCGCGTGGAGAATATCAGCTTGTTGTGGAGGACATGGAGCCTGCCGGTGACGGTGCGTTGCGTCGTGCCTTTGAGGCGCTCAAGAAGAAGCTTGCCTTGGAGGGCCTTTTTGACGGCAAGCACAAACGACCCTTACCGACGCTGCCGCGCCGGGTCGGGGTCATCACCTCGCCAACAGGGGCTGCGATACGAGACATCCTGGCGGTAACCAAGCGGCGTTTCCCGGGAATACCCGTCATTCTCTATCCGGTGCCAGTCCAGGGCGAGACAGCGGCCTCTGAGATCACTCGTATGGTGGAATTGGCGGGCGGGCGCGCCGAATGCGATGTTTTGATCCTGGGGCGCGGTGGCGGATCCCTCGAGGATCTCTGGTGTTTCAATGATGAATCGCTGGCGCGCGCTATCCATGCGTGCCCGATACCTGTTGTGACCGGGATCGGGCACGAGGTCGATATCACGATCGCAGACCTAGTGGCCGATGTCCATGCCCCCACACCGTCTGCCGCTGCAGAGCGGGTTTCGCCCGATACGCGGGAGTGGATTGAGAGTCTTGATCGCCAATATCGCCAGTTGGTTCGCGGCATGGGGCGTCAGCTTGAGCAGCATTCTCAGCGCCTGGACTGGATCGGTCGGCGACTGGAGCAGCGCCATCCGGGCCGCAGACTGGAGCAAGCCGGACGCGGACTCACTGAACTCGAGGCGCGCTTGAATCGAGCGATGAAGGCGTTATTGCTGCATCGCCGGGGCGGACTTCATGAGCTCGGCGCCCGTTTCATGCGTCACGAGCCAACACAGCGTGTTCTGCATGCCGAGGCCCTGCGCTGTCGGTATCGGGATAGGTTGGAACAGATCATGGTCCGGCGGATCGAACGTCATGGGCAGGATCTGGCCGGTCTATGTCGCGCCCTGGATGCGGTCAGCCCGCTGGCAACGCTGGCGCGAGGCTATGCTATCGTGCGTGATGAGGCGAATGGTGATGTAGTTAAGCAACTGGCGGACGCTTGCGTCGGTCAGAGGATTGAGGTCCGAATCAGTGACGGGCTTTTGGGTTGCTCCGTCGAGCGAATCGAATATCAGGAGGATGCGATATGAGTAGGATTTGGCGATGCGTAAATCCCCTTACCGGTGACATAGTTCGGTTTTGGGCACTGATTAGCGCCCTGTTGTTTTCCGTACAGTGTGCGGCGATGGTATTGCCAAGCGCCTCATTTGTCCCCGGCGGGGTGGCCGTGATCCAGCTCGCGGGACAGGCCGGTATCGCCAAGGTCGTATACCGTAAGCATCGGGTCGCGGTCGTCGATAGAGGAGGGCAGTCTGTGGCGTTGGTGGGTATTCCATTGAGCGTGAGTCCGGGCATGGAACACCTGAAGGTCTTTTATATGGACGGCGCTAAGCAGGATGTGGCTTTCGAGGTCAAATCCAAGAATTATCCCAGTCAGCACATAACGATAAAGGACCGGCGCAAGGTGAATCCCAATCCAGAGGATCTGCGCCGTATCCGTGCCGAGATCAAACGTATTCGAACCGCCTTTGCGTCCTGGACGCCTTCCTCTCCCGACTGGGATTTCATCGCCCCGATTTCTGGGCCTCGCAGCAGCTCCTTCGGTTCGCGCCGTTTTTTCAACGGGCAAGCGCGTAAGCCGCATAGCGGCATGGATATCCCCGCGCCCACGGGTACTCCCGTACATGCTTCGGCGTCGGGTACGATCACCGAGACCGGTGACTATTTCTTTAATGGCAACACTGTCTTTGTCGATCACGGCGAAGGGCTCGTTACGATGTATTGCCACTTGAATACGATCGCGGTCGAAGTCGGACAACGGGTCACCAAAGCAACAGTGATCGGCACCGTCGGTGAAACCGGGAGAGTGACCGGGCCTCATTTGCATTGGAGCGTCAGCCTAAACGACGCCCGCGTGGACCCAGCGCTCTTTCTGGGCCTCTCCAAGTGAGGCGGCCACAGGGACCCCGGCTGGAACCCCTGTGGAACACGGGTTAAGTCACCTCGAATGGACCCAGTGGCTGACGATTCGCAACAAATCTACTTCCAAACACCACCGCGAGGGCGGCTAGCAACAGGTTTAGGGCAGGTGGCAGCGGGACTGGGGTCACGGAAAGTGCCTGGCTGTTGGCGGCCCCTGGGGTTCCCATGTTAGTTCCGCCGTCATAGGAAAGAGTCACCGGCGCGAACGCGTAGCTTGGGCCACTGCTTGTTAGTGCGCGGAGTTCTGTACTGCGGCCCGGTGTGACCGTCGATGCGGTGCAGTTCAGGCGTAACAATTCCTGCGCGCCCTGAGATAGAACTATCTGATCGCTACTATTGTTCAGAGTGAATCCACTATAGATGTAGTCGACGGCGATGCCATTGGTACCGTCGATATTCCCACTACGTCCCAGTAACGCATAACCACCGCGAGGGGCAATAACCGGAACTGAGGATGCGACGATGGTGTGGATATTGCTGCCGTCATATGACAAGGTCAGTCCACGCAGGTCAATGTCGAATAGCGTGGAATTGAACAGCTCCAGCCACTCGCCTTGTGTATCACTCAGCTCACTAGGGTTGGCCATGAACTCGCTCAGCAGGAGATCCCCCGGACGAACGGTTGCGGCTGAAACGGAAATGCAGAAAAAAAACAGACAGGCGAAAATGCCCACCCGAATAGGGTTTCGATGAATCATGGTGCACTCCTTTGCTCATGATGATGTTGGATGTAGCGCCTTGCAGACTAACGATTTTACGGTCGGATTTCAATGCCTGCGGGGCGATTGAGATGCCAGTGTTTAGTCGACGCTTGCTTTCCGTTTAGGTGCGCGCGCCTTCTTCGCAGCGAAGGACTTTTTTCCTGGTTTTTTGGCGCCAGCGGGGTGGCTACGGATGCCTTTTGTGCCGGCCTTTCGCGGCGAAGCAGCGGCTCGATCTTCCATATTGAAGTGTGAAATCCGCAACTGTTTACCGACTACCCAGGTCTTTTGCAGGGCCTTGAAAACCCCCTTAGGCATGCCCTCGGGGAGGTCGACTAGGGCGTAGTCATCATGTATATCGATAGGTCCGATGAAGGCCCCCTCAATCCCCGCCTCGTTGGCAATCGCGCCGACGATGTTCGCTGGCTTGACGCTGTCAGCATGGCCCACTTCTATACGAAAGCGTTCCATCCCATCCTCAACGGTCTTGAGACCAAGCCTTGCCCTTGGCTTGTCCGCCTTTTTCGGTCGGTCGATTCTGGTGTCCCTGAACGTATCCTTGTCGGTTTTTTGCCGTTCATGGCGTTCGGGTCGCGGTGGGCGGCTCAGCAACAAGGGTTCGTTTCCTTGGACTAGACGCGCGAGTGCAGCGGCGACGTCGATCTCTGGCGTGGCGTGTTCACCCATATAGTCGCCAACGATCCTCCGAAATAAATCGAGATCTTCTTTTTCCAAGGTCTCCGTGATGCGGCGCTTGAAACGGTCGATGCGCTGGTCGTTAATGGTCTCATTGGTAGGCAGTTCAAGCAGGTCGATCTTCTGCCGGGTGGCCCGCTCGATCATCGCCAGCATCCGCTTCTCACGATGCGTGATGAAGAGTATGGCGTCGCCCTTGCGGCCGGCGCGGCCTGTACGACCTATACGATGGGTGTAAGATTCGCTGTCGTAGGGGATATCGTAATTAATGACATGGGTAATACGCTCGACATCCAGGCCACGGGCCGCAACATCGGTAGCGACCACAATGTCTAGTTTTCCGGATTTGAGCTGCTCTACTGTGCGCTCACGCTGCTTTTGTACGAGATCTCCGGTTAGCGAGGCCGCTGCATAGCCACGGGCCTCGAGCCGTTCGGCGAGCTCGGCGGCCGCGTTCTTGGTACGGACAAAGATAAGCATGCCGTCGAAGGGTTCGAACTCGAGTAGGCGGGTCAGGACATCGAGCTTGCTGGGCCCGTTGCCCAACCAATAGCGCTGCCGAATAGTGTCGGCCGTGGTCACCTTGTTCTTGATCGTGACATGATGCGGGTCATGTAGGTGACGGTTTGCGATTTTGCGAATGGCATCGGGCATGGTGGCTGAGAACAGCGCCACTCGACGAGTCGCCGGAGTTTGTTCCAGGATCCATTCGACGTCGTCGATAAACCCCATGCGTAACATTTCGTCGGCCTCGTCCAAGACCAGGGTAGTCAGTTGGTCAAGCTTCAGGGTGCCGCGCCGCATGTGGTCCATCAATCGTCCCGGGGTACCGACAACGACGTGGACACCCCGCTTGAGCTGACGGGTCTGCGTCTCGTAGCCCTGTCCACCGTAAATGGGCGCGACATGAAAATTCTTGAGGTGGGCGGCGTAGCTTTGAAATGCCTCAGAAACCTGAATGGCTAGTTCGCGTGTCGGCGCCAGGACAAGCACCTGGGGTTGACGCTGTTTAAGATCGAGTTGGTTCAGGATAGGGAGGGCAAAGGCCGCAGTCTTTCCGGTTCCAGTTTGTGCCTGGCCAATGACATCATGTCCGGCGAGCAATACTGGGATGGTTTGCACCTGAATCGGAGAGGGCCGCTCATACCCTAGGGCCTTCAAGGATTTGAGCAATGGGGGAATCAGCCCAAGTTCATCAAATGATGAAGTCGGGGCGGTGTTTTCTGACATATTCTTACCTGTTTAGGATGTAGGCAACGGCGACATCCCTACGGGTCAGCTGCTATTGCGAGGAAAAGTCATAAAGTATAGCAGATTTTAGATTATATATTTGGCCGCGAACTCTTCCGTAATAAAGTTGACCAATATGATAGAATTGTCCCATTTCATCATAAATTGAGAGGCTAGCTGTATGACTGTAACCGCAACGACCGATATACCGGCGCCTACGCTGATTTTTTCCGATAGCGCGGCGAATAAGGTCAAATCCTTGATCGAAGAAGAAGATAA
>CAZASZ010000058.1:0-12930 GCA_964487925.1 uncultured Gammaproteobacteria bacterium | reverse complement strand
GCTAGCATGATGCTCCGGTAAACGACATGTCTTGGCATTAACAGGCTGTTAAAGGAAAAAGGCCGGTCGATAGGCCTCTCCCGGAGAAGGTAATGCAAGCTCGAATACAATGGCAGGATGAATTCCGCCTTGATGATGGACTGATCTATCTAAACCATGCCGCCGTGGCCCCTTGGCCACAACGCACGCGTAACGCGGTGATACGCTTTGCCGAAGAGAACGCCCGCTCCGGCTCGGAGGGCTATCCACGCTGGATAGGAGTGGAAACGCGGTTGCGTCAGGGATTGGCCCACCTCATCAACTCCCCGACCGACGAAGATATCGCCCTGCTAAAGAGCACCTCCGAGGCCCTGTCGGTGGTCGCCTATGGCTTGCCCTGGCGGGCCGGCGATAATATCGTGATCAGCGACCAGGAGTTTCCGTCAAATCGTATCGCCTGGGAGTCATTGGCCGAGCAAGGCATCAGCGTCCGACGCGTGGATCTGGCCTCGGCGGATACACCTGAACAGGCCTTGATGCAGGCCTGCGATCGACAGACGCGGCTGCTGTCCATCAGTTGGATACAGTACGCCAGCGGCCTGCGCCTGCACCTTGAATCCCTAGGCGAGTTCTGCCGCAGCCGCGATATCCTGTTTTGCGTCGACGCCATCCAGGGCATCGGCGCCCTGGATTTCGATGTCCAGGCCTGCCAGGCCGACTTCGTCATGGCCGATGGCCACAAATGGATGCTGGGCCCGGAGGGTGTGGCGCTGTTCTATGTGCGTCCCGAACGACGGGAACTGCTCGCACTCAAACAATTCGGCTGGCACATGGTGGAACGCCATGGCGACTTTGACGCACCCGACTGGAAACCGGCGCATTCGGCACGGCGCTTCGAGTGTGGCAGCCCCAATATGCTCGGCGTTCATGCACTGCAGGCCAGTATCGAGCTGTTGTTGGCGCTTGGTATGACCGAGGTACAAAAACGCGTGCTGGAGAATGCTCGCTATCTGATGGAACAGGTACAACAATCGCCACAACTTCGACTCATAACCAACCCCGACAGCGAACGCCACGCCGGTATCGTCACCTTCGCGCATGCAACAGTGGATGCCAATACGCTCTATCGGCACCTCATGTCGCAACGGGTGATGTGCGCGGCCCGTTGCGGTGGTGTGCGTTTCTCGCCACACTTCTATAACACCCATGAAGAGATCGATGCCGCCCTGGCGATGGCGGCTGGTTTCCGCGTCTGACACAAAGAGTGACTCCACCCAAACACCTGACCCTGATCGTTGCATTGCTGACGATGATCGGTCCCTTTACGATCGATACCTATTTGCCGTCGTTTCCGGCCATCGAAGCCGAATTCGACGTGAGCCGCGCCTTATTGTCCCAGAGCCTGGCGTTTTATTTGGCGGCGTTCGCTGTTTCCACATTGGTGTGGGGACCATTGTCCGATCGGCTGGGGCGGCGCACAGTCGTGATGTCGACGCTATTGTTGTATCTGTTGGCTTCCGCCGGTTGCGCCCTGGCGGGAGACTACGGCAGCTTTTTGTTTTTCCGTCTGTTACAAGGTGTCGCCGCGGGTGGCGGTCTGGCGGCGGGACGGGCCATGATTCGCGACGCGCATTCTCCCCAGGATGCGCAGCGCGCCATGTCACGCGTCATGATGTTGTTCGCCTTGGCGCCGGCGGTGGCGCCAGTGGTCGGTGGCTGGTTGCACGATGCGTTTGGCTGGCACAGTATTTTCTATTTTCTAGCCCTGTATAGCGGTTTGGTGTTGCTGATGATCCTACTGTGGATTCAGGAAACGTTGCCCACGTCAATGCGCCAGTCGTTCCATCCGGTCAACGTCGCCCGAGTCTACGGTCACACGCTACTGCATCGCCGCTTTCAGTCGCTGGTGTTTATCGTGGCCTGCTATTTCGGCGGCATGTTTCTCTACATCGCCGGGGCGCCCACGGTGGTCTTCGATTTCCTGAAGCTGGGCGTCGATGATTTTGCGATTTTGTTCGTACCCTTGTTCGGCGGCATTATAAGCGGCGCCTGGCTGAGCGGGCGTCTAGCCCATCGCTGGCACGCGGAGCGCACGGTAAAGCTGGCCTTGACCTTGATGGCGATAGGGGCCGTGCTCAATGCCGGCCAGGCGCTGAACTTGTCGCCGATGCCGGCCACCACCATCATCCCTTTGATGTTTTACACGATGGGTATCGGTATCGCCATGCCGGCCATGATGGTGTTGAGTCTGGACTGCTTTCCGCACAATCGCGGCGCCGCGTCGGCCGTACAGGGATTCATGCAGATGATGGGCAATGCCCTGATCGCCAGCCTGGCCGTTCCGTTACTGGGCCATCGTCCCGACTGGCTGGCGCTCGGGCAATTGTCCCTGGTCATTATCGCGCTTCTGCTATGGCGTTATCTGCCGGCGCAGTCTGAACAATCAAGGTCGTAGCCCCCCCGACTACACCATCCCCTTGGCCGCGATTTCGTACACGTTCTTGGAAAGGTTTGCCGTATCGAGGATGCGCTGCAATTGCGCCTTCATCTGCGCCTGCCGGGAATTGTCATAACGGCGCCACTGGATCAGCGGCGACAACAGGCGCGCGGCGATCTGGGGATTCATGCCATCGAGCGTCAACACATTGTCTGCCAGAAATTCGTACCCTGCCCCATCGGCTTGGTGAAACTGTGCAGGGTTGCTCGAACAGAAGGCGCCAATCAATGAACGCACCTTATTCGGGTTCTTGATATTGAAGGCTTCGTGTTCCTTGAGCGTCTTGACCCGATCCAGCGTGCCGGACACTTGCGACGTCGCCTGCAGGATGAGCCATTTATCGACTACCAAGGGTTCATGTTTCCATTGGGCATAAAAGGCCGCCAACGCCGTTTCGCGCTCGCTGCAATCGATCTGACAAAGCGCACTCAAGGCCGCCATGACATCGGTCATATTGTTGGCCGTTTCAAACTGATCATAGCCGCGCACAATCGCCGCCTCGGTCTCGAGGCACATGAGATACGCCAAGGCGGTATTGCGTAGCGCACGCCGCCCCATGGAGTCCGCATCGATATGGTACTCAGGCTGTGCCAAACCCTCGTAAAGCCCCCACAAGGCATCCTCGTGAGCCTGCGCCAGCGTACGCATCAAATGGCGCCTGGCATCGTGGATGGCGACGGGATCGGCCGGGGTGAAGAACTCGCCGAGGTAGCTCTCTCTCGGCAGGCATAGCGCCTCGGCCACGAGGCTGGCATCCAATTCGACGTTTTTCAGCAAGGCACCGAAGGCATCGCTGAAGTGTTGCAGCGTCGCCTGACTGGCATTGGCCTCGCCCTCGACGAGCTGGGTGATGCAGCGGATGGCAAGGCGTTGCCCCGCATCCCAACGATTGTATTCGTCGTCGTCATGGGCCATGAGGAAGGCTAGCGCTTCGTCGCCGTAATCGTAATGAATCTTCACAGGCGCCGAAAAATGACGGAAGACAGAAGGGATCGGCGCCTCATCGACATTGATGAAGATGAAGGTCTGCATCTCCTCCTTCAGGTCCAAAACCCGATGGACGCCCCCCGATGTCTCTTCACCCTGTAGCTGGAGCTCGATGCCTTCTCCGTTGTGGTCCATCAGCCCCATGGCTACCGGGATGTGATACGGCAACTTGACGGGCTGGCCGGGCGTGGGCGGGCAACTCTGCTTGAAGGTGATGCGATAAGTGCTTGCCTCATCATCGTAGTCGGTTCGGATCGTGACCTCAGGCGTGCCGGACTGACTGTACCAGCGCTTGAACTGAGTCAGATCGATATGGTTGGCATCCTCCATGGCGCTCACGAAATCGTCGCAGGTCACCGCCTGTCCATCGTGGCGCTCGAAGTACAAATCGGTACCCTTGCGGAATCCATCGGCGCCCACCAGCGCCTGGATCATACGCACCACCTCGGCCCCTTTTTGATAGACCGTGAGGGTATAGAAGTTGTTGATCTCGACATAAGCGTCGGGACGCACCGGGTGAGCCATGGGACCGCCGTCCTCGACGAACTGGGCGCTGCGCAGGATGTTGACATCCTCCACGCGCTTGACGGCGTGCGAGAACATATCGGCGCTGAAGCTCTGGTCGCGAAAGACGGTAAAACCCTCTTTCAGGCTGAGCTGAAACCAGTCGCGACAGGTGACGCGGTTGCCGGACCAGTTGTGGAAATATTCGTGGGCCACCACTCCTTCGATCTGGGCGTAGTCGGTGTCGGTGGCGATCTCGGGCCTCGCAAGGATGAATTTAGAGTTGAAGACGTTGAGGCCCTTGTTCTCCATGGCCCCCATGTTGAAATCGTCGACGGCAACGATCATATAGATATCGAGATCGTATTCGCGGCCGTAGACCGCTTCGTCCCACTTCATGGCGCGTTGCAGCGAGGCCATGGCATGTTCGCACTTGTCGATGTTGTGGCCCTCGACATAGATGCGCAAGATCACATCGCGGCCGGACAGCGTGATGAAGCGATCCTCGATATATTGCAGATCCCCCGCCACCAGAGCGAAGAGATAACAGGGCTTCTTGAAGGGATCTTCCCATTTGGCCCAGTGACGGCCATTGCCTGATTCGCCGCTGTCGATCAGGTTGCCGTTGGAGAGCAACACCGGATACTTCCCCTTGTCACCCTCAATGGTCGTCGTAAAGAGGGTCATGACATCGGGACGATCCTGATAATAGGTTATCCGCCGAAAGCCCTCCGCCTCGCACTGGGTGCAGAAGTTGCCACTGGAGAGATAGAGCCCGTCGAGGGTGGTGTTCTCCTTGGGATTGATGCGCGTCCGGATGGTAAGCGTGAATTCGGCGGGCGGGTCATTGATCGTCAGCGACTCATCCAAAACCTCGTAGCTTCCCGGCGCCAGCGTTTCGCCGTCTATCGTAATGGAGAGCAGCGCCAGATCCTCGCCATTCAACACCAGCGGTTCGGCACGCAACCGTTTCAGGTGCTGGGTGGCGGTCACCACCGTTTCCATCTCGTGCAGATCAAAGTGCAGGTGAAGCGACACCACGTCGTAAGCGGGTGCCTGATATTCCTCGAGGCAGATGGTCTGGGGTATGGTGGTAGTCATGGGGAATTCCTAGAGATAGCATGGAGTTGGCGACAAGGCGTATAAAAATAACAGAGTCGGACTCGAATTAATTCCATGTAGAGAGTCGAAATTATAGCAAAGGCCTCAATATTTGTTTGGCCCCGTTTGCCGCTGACGTCACCATTTCATCCCTGAAAAGAGGGTTCTAAGGGCTAAAACACCGCCTATTCTGAATCATATCCTATAATAGTCAATGGGTTGCGCTGGTCCGACCCCGCCATATCCCTGGTCGATGAAGCCAACCCTTGCGCGTGAAATCATTCTGAATGCGCTGATGATGGCTGTTTGGCGACAACGCCCACAACACACTGTTATCGTACACTCAGACCAGGGCTCACAATATGGCAGTGATGACTGGCTACGTTTTCTAAAGGCTAACAATCTGGAGCCCAGTATGAGTCGACGAGGTAATTGTTGGGATAATGCGGTTGCCGAGTCCTTCTTCAGCAGCCTAAAAAAGGAGCGAATCAAGAAGCGCATCTATAAAACACGTGATTTAGCCCGCGCAGATATTTTCGATTACATCGAAATGTTCTACAATCGCACTCGCCAACACACTCATCTAGGCGGCGTCAGTCCCGAGGCATTTGAAAGTGCCTCAAAATGAGGCTGGAGCGTGTCTACTGTTCCGGGGTAAGTCCACTCCGTCCCCTTTTGGTGCTTTCCCGTTCCGCGACGGCGTAAGTCTTTAGCGTCAGCCCCGACTATTCTGTAGGTCGCTCGTCGCCGGGCGGCAATGAAAGCGGGGATTGAATGGCGTGATAAATATACGATATACAAACCCTTGGATACTCGGCAGTCTGTTATTGCTGCTGATGTCGCCGGCCTTTCCTGCCCCATCTCTCAATGGATTCGATCTGTCGAACGCCAGTGTGCCGGTCAATGAAATTTTCCGAGGCGGCCCGCCGCGTGACGGTATCCCGGCCATCGACGAACCGAAGTTCGTAAGCGCACGCCGTGCCGATTTCCTGACAGATGACGATCGAGTCCTTGGCCTTTATCACAACGGCACCGCACGGGCCTACCCCGTCCGTATCCTCAACTGGCATGAGATCGTGAACGACAAGTTTTCCGGCGAGCCTGTCGTCATCAGTTTCTGCCCTCTCTGCGGCACTGGCGTAGCCTTCAGCAGCGCCCGCCGCAAGGCGAAAACTTTTGGCGTCTCGGGATTGCTCTACAACAGCGACCTGCTGCTTTACGACCGGGAGACCGAGTCTCTCTGGTCGCAAATCCTCACCCGAGCCATCTCAGGCCAACTGCACGGAGAAAAGTTGCACCTGTTACCGTTGGAGCACACCACTTGGAGTGACTGGCGCAAACGGTACCCAGCAACCAAAGTGCTAAGCACCGACACCGGTTATCGGCGCGATTACAACCGCTCTCCCTATGCGGGCTATGAAATATCCGAAGAGATCTATTTTCCCGTCACCCACCTTGACCGGCGTTATCATCCGAAGGAACAAGTCTTGGGTGTCGAGATCGACGGGCACTTCAAGGCCTACCCGTTTAGCGAACTGGCGCGCACTTCCGGCGAGGTTTTCGACGAAATAAACGGAAAAAAGATCGTCGTTCGCTTCGACAAGAAACATCGCTCGGCGCAACTGTTTGATGAAGAAGAGAATCTTATTCCCAGCACCACCGGCTTCTGGTTTGCCTGGATGGCGTTCCATCCGGATTCGGCAGTGTTTCATTGAAATCAGGTCGACGAGTCAATCGGACCCCAAACGAAAAAAGCGACAGACTTATTTATACGTCATTTCCGCTGGTACAACCGTCTCACATCCCGGAGCTCCACGTGACTCAGGCTCATTATACTGAGACCTGAGGCCTTGACGGCCAACTACACCATCCTACCCAAGTCGAAAGGGGTGTCGCTTAGGCCGCGGACTCCCGATCGATATCCCAGCCTGGAAATACGAGAACGGCGGGATGACACTCTAATGCCCTTGCCAACACCTTTGCCCGCTCGACCCCCAATTGAATCCTGTTATTTTCAATGGCCGAAAGGGTGGACTGAGGGATTCCGGTCAAATCGGCCAGTTGATTCTGGCTCAACGACTGAAACTCACGCAGAATTCTGACGGACTCCCCGACGGAAACCTCGATTGCCCTTTCAGCCTTTTTATAGTCTTTCATGTTACTTCCTCCGATAATCATGGGCAGTAACGTCGTCAACCTGAACCAGGACCTTATCTCCGTCCACCTTGTAGATAACCCTATATTGGATATTCAACCTTGAAGAACGATATCCGGTCCATTTACCGGAAAGGGATTCATCATTTAAACCCTTGATTTTTCTGAGCCCCTGAGGCCCGGAGATCGTCACGATATCTTTCCATTTCTCGTAACGTTTCAAAACCTCGACCGGAGCAGTCTTAAGGCTCTTGGCGACGCGCCTATGTTCGTATATCGCCCACATACCATAAAAAGTATATATATCATATATGGTATGTCAAGACGCTAAAGAGTCCGGATGGGCGTGTATTCGGCGCGCACCCCTACTCCGCCCGGCCCAGGCGCGACATGCTGAGACCCAGTGCGCTAACGGCCAACAAGGCCATCATGCCGTATTCGAAGGGATGGTCTCCGACGCCCGCGCCTTTGAGGAAGATATCGCGGACGACGACGAGGTAGTAGCGTAGCGGGTCGAGCCAGGTCAGCCATTGGGCGGGTTCGGGCATGTTGGCGATGGGGAAGGCGAAACCGGACAGGATGATGGCGGGCATGACAAGGAAGAACGCCAGCAATAACGCTTGCTGTTGGGTGCTGGCAAAGCTGGAGATCAGGAGGCCGAGGCCTAGGGTGCTGCCAAGGAAGAGTATGCTGCCGAGCAGTAAGGCGCCGAGACTGCCGCGCAGGGGGACTTCGAACCAGAAGGTGGCGATGGCCGTGATCAGCGCGACGTCGGCGAGGCCGATGCAGGCGACGGGGATGATCTTGGCGATCAGGAATTCGAGCCGCGCGACTGGCGTGACGAGCAGGCGTTCAAGCGTACCCTGTTCGCGTTCGCGGACGACCGTCATGGCGGTCAGGATCATGGTCGCAATCAGCACTACGTTCGCCATGATGCCAGGGACGAAATAGTCTCGGTCATCTAAATTGGGATTGAACCAGGCGCGTTCGATGACCTCGATTGGGGGGCTCACGCCCATGCTCGTTTGCACATGGTGACGCATGACCTGGCCGAGTTCGCCGACGATCATCAGGGCGCTGTTCGAATCGGAGCCGTCGGCGATCAGTTGCACCTTGCCGTCGTGGGCTAAGGATTGCGAGAAGTGCAGGAGTGCCCGAACCTCGCCGCGATCGACAGCGGCCCGGGCGGCATCCATATCCGTATAGCGATGCAGCGTAAAATGACCCGTCGCCGTGATGCTGGCGAGCTGTTCTCGACTGACTTGGCTGTGACTTTGATCGATGACGCCAACGTCGGCATGGCGGACATCGAAGCTCGCCGCATAGCCGAAAATCACGAGCTGCACGAGCGGCGGCACGATCACGAAAAATCTCATTCTCGGGTCGCGCAGGACCTGGCGGAATTCCTTGGCGAGCAGCGCACGCAGGCGGATCAGGCTAAGGCGGATCGCGCCGATCACGGAAGCAATCCAAGTTTCGAAGCGCGACGACGCAGGGCGACCGCGAGCACCGCGGCCATGATCGCGAGCGCCATGACTTGGCTCCACAGGATCATCGACCCGATGCCTTTCAAGAAAATCGCCTTGGACAAGACCACGTAGTAGCGCGCTGGGACGATCATCGTGAAATATTGCAGGAAGGTCGGCATGTTCTCGATCGCGAAAATAAATCCCGACAACAGAAAGGCCGGCAGGAAGGTGCTGACGAGCGAAATCTGGCTGGCCAGCAACTGGTTACCGGCGTTAATGGAAATCAAGGCACCTTGCAGCATGACGACGATCAGAAACAGCGCCGAGACCAAAATCAGGCCGAGCATCGGCCCGCGCAGGGGCACGTCGAAGATGTAGACCGCCGTCATGACGGCGACAATGAGGTCACCCATACCGATCACGAAATAGGGGGCCAGCTTGCCAAGCAGGAATTCGCTGCGACTCAGCGGCGTGGTGCGCAGCATAACGAGGTTGCCGAGTTCGATCTCGCGGGCAATCGTAAGCGAGGTCATGAGGGCACCAATGACGGCCATGACGATGGCGATGACGCCGGGTAGGATCGCGTAACGGCTGGTGCGTGCCTCGTTGAACCACTGGCGATCGTCGATTTGGATCGGCGGGGTCCCACCCAAGCTCATGGCGTAATCGTTGACCAGTGCCAGGGCGTAGTTGCGCACCAGACGCGCCGTGTTAGCGTCGACGCCGTCGAGAATCAGTTGCACGCGAGCTTTACCCTCGGCAAGTCGTTCACTGTAGTCATGCGGGATCACGAGCGCGCCCCAGACATCGCCCTCCTGAATGGCCACGCGCAAAGCGGGACGACTATCGAAACGACGCACGACCTTGAAGGCGTGGCTGGCGTCGAAACGCGCGGCGAGCGCGTTTGCCGCTGCGCTGTGACCCTCCTGCAGGACACCGATCGGGGCTTCGGCGATATCGAGCCGGATGGCATAACCGAACAGGAACAGCAGCATGGTCGGCATGAGCAGGATCAGGGCCAGGCTGCGCGGGTCGCGGAACAGATGCCACCATTCCTTGCGCGCTATCGCGCGGACGTGTTGCAGGCGCATCAGGCAACCTCCTCCGCTTTCTCATCATTTTCTTCCAGGACTGCGACGAATACGTCCTCGAGTCCTGGCGCCGCCACTCTCACGTCCGTGACGTCGACGGCATGACAGGCAACCGATGCGCGCACCCCATCGACGAAGGCGACCGTGTCGCTGTCGGCGCGCAGGCGGATGCGCAACAACCCGGCATGGGGGATGACCTCCAACACCTCCGGCAGCTGCGACAAGAGGGGTATGCAATCGGTGCAACGGTCGGCCTCGAGCTCGATGATTGGCGTGGCCAGCGGCCGGGCCAGGAGCTGCTCGGGCGTGGCCTGTTCGACGACCCGACCGGCATCCATGAGGGCCAACCGATCACAGAATGCCGCCTCGTCCATATAGTGGGTCGTGACCAGGATGCCGATGCCGTTATCGGCGAGTTCGTAGATCAGTTCCCAGAACTGCTGCCGGGCCGCCGGGTCGACGCCGGAGGTCGGCTCATCGAGAAACAGGACCTGCGGTTCATGCAATAGCGCCGCCGCCAGCGATAATCGCCGCTGATAGCCGAGCGGCAGTTCGCGGGCCATGAGACGAGCATGGGGCGCAAGATCGAGATAGTCCAGGGCCCAGTCGATTCGCCGCCGCGCCCGCGAGGAATCGAGTCCGTAGAGCCCGGCCTGCAAGGCGAGGTTCTCACGCACGGTCATGTCGCCATAGAGCGTGAACAGCTGAGTTACGTATCCGATGCGACTGCGGGCGTGGCGTGGATGCCGGACCATGTCGACTCCGGCGACCTCCATACTGCCGTCGCTTGGCGCCAGCGTCCCGCAGAGCATGCGGATGGTCGTGGTCTTGCCGGCGCCGTTCCCGCCGAGCAACCCGAAGACCTCGCCGGCGCCGACCGTGAGATCGAGCTCGGCGACAGCGACAAATTCACCGAAGTGTTTTCGAAGTCCTTCGACCGAGATGACGGCCGGCCCGTTCATCCAGCCGCCAGATCGAAGAGCGCAACATCGTGCAGCGTCGGCCGGCGCGTATCGACTTCCAGTGAGAACTCCGCAAGGCGGGCGCGGAAAGCGTCAAGGGACAGTTCGGATCCAAGCCAGGCATTGAGGCGACGGCCGACCGGATAGAGCAGACGCACGCCGTCCACGTCGCGCAGGTTGTAGCGCTGCTCGCGGGCCTGATCGCCCGTGATCTCGACGAACTGCAGATCGCCGTGGCCGAGCAATTCGACCGGTGTGCCCTGTTTGACGAGGCGCCCCTCCTGCAATAGGCCGACACGGTCGCAGCGCTCGGCCTCGTCCATATTGGCCGTTGCGTAAAGGATGGCCACGCCCTCGGCGCGCACGCCTTCGAGCAGTTGCCAGAAGGCCCGCCGCGAGACCGGATCGACGCCGGTCGTGGCCTCATCAAGGAACATGACCTTGGGTTCGCTGACAAGCGCACAGGCCAGGGCCAGCTTTTGCATCATGCCGCCCGACAACTGCCCGCCGCGACGCGCTTCGAATCCGGCTAGGCCCGTGCGTTTCAGGAGGTCATCGATCTTTTGGTGAGTGGTTGCAGAGGACAGCCCATGTAAATCGGCGAAAAACGCCATGTTCTCGACGACAGAGAGGTCGCGGTAGAGGCCAAAGCCTTGTGGCATGTAGGCGATGTCGTCACGTAGCTCGGGCGTTTGCGGATCCCTGCCGAGGACGCTGATCGTTCCTTCCTGCATGGGCAACTGTCCGGCGACGATGCGCAGAAGCGTCGTCTTGCCCGCGCCGTCGGCCCCGACGAGGCCGTAGATCTCACCCCCTTGAACCGTGAAATCGACGCCGTCGAGAACAGTCTGCTCGCCAAAGGCGTAGCGGAGTCCGGACGCCTCGATCAAGACCTCGGTCATGATTAATATCCCCGGCCTATGATCCAATCTTTACATCGGCCGGCATGCCTATCTTTAGCAAGCCGTCCGGATTATCGACCTCGACCTTGATCAGGTAGACGAGATCGACGCGAAGCTCCCGCGTCTCGACGGTCTTGGGCGTGAACTCAGCCTCTGGCGAGATGAAGGAGACCCGGCCGGGAAAGACCTTGCCCGGCATACCGTCGATGCGAACCTCGGCGGACTGGCCGAGTTTGACGCGCGCCAGATCGGGCTCGCGCAGATAGGCCCGTACCCAGGGTCGGCCAAGTTCGCTGATTTTGAGGACGGGCTGCCCGACCGCGACGACCTGCCCGATCTCGGCCTGGCGCAGGCT
Organism: uncultured Gammaproteobacteria bacterium; assembly: GCA_964487925.1. Classification (GTDB taxonomy): domain Bacteria; phylum Pseudomonadota; class Gammaproteobacteria; order SZUA-140; family SZUA-140; genus RI-283. The sequence continues at coordinate 929 of CAZASZ010000058.1, read as the reverse complement.
TACGATTCCCGTGATCGGACTCGCGAGCTGACAATAATCGAGCTGTCGACGGGCGATGGCCAGAGCCGACTGACGGGCCGCAAGTTCGGCACGGGCGCGATCGATGTCCTCGCGGCGCGGTCCTTCGTTGAGCAGATTCAACTGGTGCCTGGCCTGATCGCGCGAGCTCCAGGCGATGTTATAGCGAAGCTGCGCCTGATCGAGCCGCTCCTGAGAGGCAAGTTTCTTGGTCAACAAAATGTTGACCCGCTTGACCTCGGAATCGGAAAACGCCAACTCGGACTTGGCTTTGGCGACGGACGCCTCGGCGATTCGCAATTCCTGCGGCCGCGTCCCGGACTCGAGCGCCGCGAGCGTCTGTTTGGCGGCCTCGGCCTCGGCCTCGGCGCGCTGCACGGCAAGTTGGTAGTCCGTGGCGTCGATCCCGGCGATAGGGCCACCACTCGCGACCCGGTCACCCTCATCGGCCTTGAGCAGCTGCAATCGGCCACCGACTTGGAAGGCCACGGGTACCTCGCGGGCATCGACCGTACCGTTGAGATTGATGGCCCCGCCATCCGCCTCTCCCCCGCCCTGACAACCGGACACCAGCAGCGAGATCAAAACAAAACCTGAGCATAAAACCATTCTTGGTGTGAAGCACAGCGCCAGACTTGGCTCGGGACGGCTCATCGAATCTCATCCTTCTGTTTTGGGAGTCCGGACATTTAAACATAGCCGCAACTTCGCCGCAGCCATATCAACGTCGTAATCTGTCCGATCCTATTTCAAAACTGGCTGAAGGGCACCTCTTACATGGACACCGCCCGTTTGCCAAGTAACATCGTTTAACGAAAGAGAATCGATTGCAGTCTTACATTCGGCCTGTTGGTGGAGCAACGCTCCTGGCCTCTATGGAATTCGCCGACAGGGCCCTATCTAATAAACGA
>CAZASZ010000057.1:0-12985 GCA_964487925.1 uncultured Gammaproteobacteria bacterium | reverse complement strand
GTCAGCATATTAAAAAACGGCCGCACAATGGCGGCCGCTAGGACTTGTTCAAAATCCGGTATTTATTAGAAATCGACCCGATAGCCCAGTTCAAAGTTGAAATCGAGGTTGCTGCCGGTGTTGTTACCAAAGTCATCCGACCAGAACGCGCCCACTTCGAAGTCGTAGGTAACGTTCCGCTTCCAGGCATAATCCATGCGAAAGGACGGCCGCAGCGTCAGGGTCTCAATGTTAGCGCTGCTTTGCTGATAGTCGATACCGAAACGAGGCGCCGCGCGCCAGGACTTGGTCAACGGATAGCGCACATTCATGTCGAGACTGCTGATATCGGCGCTGACAGTCTCTGAATGGCGCAGCGATGCCGAAACGACATCGTCCTCCTTGATCACGCCGCTCCCGATTAACTGCAAGGAATAAAAGTACTGATAACCGGAAGATTCCACGACCGGTACGCCACCCGACGCAGGAGCGCCCGATTGTCGCGACACGGTAATATCAGCACTGGCCTGATATTGCTCATTGATGGGCTTGGTGGCGCTCACTGTCAGGCTGCCGACTTCAAAGGTACGGTCTAGTGCAAGCGTCCGTACCTGCGCCTCGTCCAGTCGCGACAGCAGCGCGCCGACCGATGGTTCTGTCTGGCCAATCAGGGCATTCTCTGCCGAAAGTGACGGAGAGGTTCGATAGTCCGCGACGACGTTTATCGTGGCCGATGCGGGAAAATACCAGTTCGCCACCATCAAGGCGCTGTTTAGCCGGCTGAATATAGTGTCGTAGTCCACGAGTCCGAAATACGAAGAAGCCCGGTCGTTATACCGCACCTCGCCGCCAACCGCCCGCCGGTCGATAATATCATCCGCTTTTTGGTTGATGACAAAGCCGTTGAAGTCCCAATGATCCCAAAGGGTACCCGCATCCACGCTAAGGCCGTAAAAGAACCGGTTCGTATCGCTCGAGCCGCTAAGCTCCACGGGAACACCGGCTACCATGTTAAGAGTCCAATGCGCGGCGATATCATAGCTGATCAAGGCGCCGTCGTATCGACCCAGGACACCGCCCGAACTTCCGGTCTGACGGCCAAGACTCGCAATTAGGCCGAGCTTCTTGTCGCGCACGCTGGCATAGAGGGAACTAAGGCGCAGATCGTCCTTGGGCCTCGTCGTGCTGGTGGACGTAGTCTCAAATTCGTGACGATGGCTTGTGGCAAGCTGGGTCCTGACGTCATACCGATCGGAACGATAACGCCCTGATAGGTCGAAGTTAGACAGGATCGCTGAATTGCTCGCAAAGCCGCCAGTATCTTGATGACTGAGATCCCGGACCGAAAACTGCGAAAAGCTCCCGTAATATTCAATTTGCGACTCGTCCCGCTTGACGAATTTGAGCTTGTCTTTCGACTCGGCGCGCGCGGTTCTCAATGTTGTCAGTCGTTGGCGCACACGATCGGAATTTTCTCCTTTTGGATAGCGCTTCAGGTAGCGCTCAAAGGTCGACTCCGCCCGGTCCACGGAACCGATTCGCTCGTAGGCCACACCGAGATACTCCAACGCCGTCCGGTATTCATCACTGTCGCGATCGGCCACTGACATGGCCTTACGAAGGGCCTCAATGGCCACGTTAAATTTTCCGTCACCGATGGATTGGCGCCCTTTTTCAAGCAGCATGGCGGACTCACTGACCGTGGGCGGAACAGGGTTCAAAGTATTACCCTGTTCCGCCGACCACGAGGTAAATGTCACAAGGCATAACGCTAAAAGCAGAACCCTACTCGCACGCCGCACCATTCTTATTCTCCAGACGAGTCAGTGGAGGGATCGACAATCTCAGGCAGAAGGATCTTGATACTGCGAAAATCCGAGCCCGGGCTTACCACGTAGTGCAGTGCCTGATAAAAACGTAGCGTTAAATAAGGGCCACCCGGCATGTCGCCCTCGTAGCTGATATCAACGACATCATCGATCAACCCATCGGGTACACGAACGGATTCGCGTCCACTCAGAAGCGAACGATCGATGGCACTAATATTAATTGGCGTCAGGGCTATCTGCAGGGTACGGCCCTTACGCTCGGGAAAATGTCTAAGGTATCGAAGCGGAAAGCTGAAGTGTACAATCACCGCTGTGCCGTCATCAGCGGCACTTACAGAGACATCTTCCAGAATACGGCCCTTGACGGGTTGGGCCATGGGCACGGCGATAAATGCCACCATCGACACCAGGATGGCCATGACTACGCATAGGTACAGCTTAATATTCGTCGACAACCGCATTAATCAAGTCTCCGTCTCGGCTCGGGTAGAGGATATATCTATCGGATTCATCTGGCTCAGGTTCCAGGTACAGCTCTTCATATAGCGAGAAACGCTACCCGCCGATCAAACTATCGGCCTAAAATTCGGAATCGCGACTAAGCGTAGCAAAAGAATCAGGTGTATCCTTAAAACATGTACTACTTATAATGGTTGACAGCCAACACGAAAAACGCCAGCAAACGGTTCCGTCATCGATTGCGCCATATTTTTATGTAGGCGCTAAAGATGCATCCTTTTAGCACGATATATCGTTTAACTCCGATATTCTTCCGAAACGACCTGATAAAAAACATTTTATGAAGATTAATATCTCTCGACCGCTTGCCGCCCTATTGATCCTTATCTCACTCCAGGGCTGCGCCGAGGTTATCGTCGCCGGTGGAGCTGCCGTGATCATCACAGCATTCGACCCACGCCCCATGGCAACGCTTGTCACGGACCAGACCAGTGATTTTCGTGTAGGACGGCTGCTGAAGAAGAGCAAACATATCGACCAAAAAGCCCATATCAATACGCTGGTCTATAACCATACCCTCCTAATAACCGGAGAAGTTCGCTCAAAGTGGCTCAAGCAATATGTCTCGGATCTCGTGAAAAAGGTCGGAGATATCAAGACGGTCCACAACTACCTGAACGTGACGAATCCGAGTCCGGAGGAAAGTCGTACCGAGGACGCCGAGCTCACGACCCAAATCATGGCGCGGCTGTCGTCAGGCAATATCGACGACACTGATGTCAGGGTCGTGACCGAAAGAAAGACGGTTTACATCATGGGATTGGTGGACAAGGCTACCCAAGACAAGGTCGTCAGCATCGTCATAGGGATGCCCAACGTCAAGAAGATCGTGCCGCTGTTCGAGTCTTCAAGCTAACGCTAAGACCGGTCCCGATGGGACTCGTTTCACTATCTACCCAGACTTTCCGATCACTCGCAGACTAACTAGGCAAGCGGTCAGGCTCGAGGTCACGATCATATAGAGCACGATCAACTGTGCCGAGGCGGCCGCTAGCGGCTCGCTGCCCGCCAGAATCATGCCGACGAAGATCCCGGGCATGTGGACCAGGCCCACAACCCTTAGGGTGTCCACGGTCGGGATCATGGCCGTGCGGATACCGGTACTGGCCTCCCCACCCGTCTTCATACGTTCAAACATAATGGACACGGCGTTCATGCCGTTGGCCGCAATCATGCTGCCTAGCGGGATCAGATGACGCGTATCGGATGCAATCGCGCCGCTAAGCGACAACCAAGGCAGCGTTACGAGACAACCGCAGGCAAGCCCGATCGAGGCGGCCAACCAGGCGCGCCTGTGGTCGGCATGATAGCGGGCACTATTGTGTCCCGCCAACACACAAAACACCAGGACGATCACGGCCATGAGGGCATAGGATTGGATCGCAAAGATCCATTGAAGGACCCAGGCGAGGAGCAGCAACTGCACCAGCCCCCTACCGGAGGCAACGAGCATTCCTGAACTCAATTGCAGACGCTCGCGCCTGGCCCAGACCGACGCCCCGGCGAGCAGTAGCCAGGCCGCGGTCAGCGGAATCAGGGTCTCAGAAACAACCTCAGGTACGGCGGGCAACGCCACGGACGGTTATCCGTGCGCCGCTATCCGGGCAACGCCGCCAAAGCTGCCAATCCAAAGCGAGCCGTCATCGCCCCTATCCATGGAAAAAACGTTGTCTGCAAACAGGCCATCGGCTGTGGTCATGATCGTAAAAGATTTTTTATCGTCGTCGAAACGCACAAGACCATTGCTCGTACCTGCCCAGAGGCGATCATCGGCGTCCAGATGCAACATGAATATGTGATTGGCCGGCAGGCCGTCATCGGTCGTGAAGTTGCGCCAATGCTCGCCGTCGAAGCGCGCCAGTCCGCCCCCCCAGGTGCCGCACCAGACAATGCCGTTCCGATCCACAACCATGGATATGATGTAGTTCGGGTTATAGGCCACTTTGACCTTATCCAGTCCTTGGGCGCTCTTTTGTCGGGCATGATGTTTCGAAGACGCGGCGGGGTCATTCGTAAACTGAATCGCATCCTTGACCTGGTCATAAGGTGCGCCCAGGCCGTCACTGTGTTTCCAGTGTTGCCATTTCCCCTTGCGGTAAAGGGCCAATCCCTCTTCCGTCGCAAACCACATATCACCGTTCTTGCCCTCTGCGAGGCCATAGACCCAAGGATTCGGCAAGCCGCCTTGAGTGTTCTCAACCGTGAAGGTCTCCCACTTGCTCGGGTCGTCAACCTGACCTCCAGCGATCCGGTTTGCGCCCGACCAGGTCGCGATCCAGACATCGCCATTGGAAACAGTCAGCGCCTTGTAGACAAACTGATCCGCCAGCCCTTGCGGGATATTGTAGTTCTGCCAGGTCTCGGTCTTGCTATCCAATAGCGACAGTCCGCCGCCATAGGTGCCGGCTGCGATTCGATCACCGATCTTGCCGACGAAGAAGACACCGTTCGACAGCAGACCCGATGATTTATTGTCGTAGACCTTGTGGCTATCGTCCCGTGTGTCATAGCGAATCACGCCACCGGAGGTCCCGATCCAAGTGACCGGGCCATCCACGTAGATGCCCTTGACGTTGCGATTGCCGACCCGAAAGTGGGTAAAGGGGTTTTCCTTATCGAGCACAACGGGATGCTGCCTGGGGGTTGCTGCGTTGGTCGCAGGGGTGGCCTGCCCGCCGCGCGTAGTTGCCGCCGTGGGCTTAGGCATAACGGCTTGAGTCAGCGGCGGATGATTCTTCGGCAACTGAGCCCCCTCAGGGATTACGCCCGCCGTTGAGGACGTATCGTTCGAGTCCTGACTCACTGCAACTGCGGGGTCATGCTCGCCCATTTTGTAGCCGGCAACAAACAGCCCACCCATCGCGAAGACGATCATCGCCCACGTTGTATGCTTGAATTTCACTTTGACCTAACCCTTCAATGCTTCAAATTACTGATTCGTACTCACTTGCGCCGCGGGCCTACCAAGCCGTGCGACACCACCAAGCGTTCCGACCCATATGTCGCCTCCTGGCGCGGCCACAACCGCATAGACGGCGTCGCTCGAAAGGCCGTCTTCACGTGAATAACGCCGCCAGGTATGGCCATCGTAGCGTGACAGGCCCTTATTCGTACCGAACCAAAGAACGCCCTTATCATCCTCCGCGATCGCGAATACGATATCCCCGGCAAGCCCGTCGGCAGTGGTCAAATTATGCCAAGTCTTGCCATCGAAGCGACTTACACCGCCGCCCCACGTCCCGGCCCAGATCTGTCCCTGGCGATCGCTGTGAATACAGAATACATAACCCGGGTTATAGGTCGGCTGGCCCTCAACCAACACGCTCAGGTTATGCCTGTCACGCGTTCCAAGCCCGGTATTCCTGCTCTCCTTGAGGTGCTGCCGGTTGGGTGCGCCGAGGCCATCTTTGTGAGTCCATGATTGCCATTTGGCACCGTCAAACATCGATACACCGCCCTCGGTACCGAACCAGACCCGGTCCTGTCCGTCCACAGCGATACCGTAGACCCACTCGTTGATGAGTTCGTCATAATAGGTCTTCCATTTCCCTTTCGACGGATCCAATCGGTTGGCCCCGGCCCATGTCCCTATCCAGATCGTTCCATCGGACTGTTCGGCAAGCGAGTAAACCCAATAGTCCGCAAGGCCGTGCATCGGAAAGTAGGTCTTCCAGTCGCCGTTGTGGAAGCGGGACACACCACCACCATTGGTACCGAACCACTTATTATCCTTGGAATCTACAAAAGCCGCGAAGACATACTCGTTGGCAAGCCCCTGTTTGCGCGTAAAGGTACGCCGCAGATCCCGTGAGGCCAGGTCGATTTCATGAACACCAAGCGAGGTACCGACCCAGAGGGAGTGCCGGGCGGGATCTATGGCTAAAGAGCGCACATAGACCTGAGCACCGACATCGAAGCTCTCAAGGACACGCTGAGCGTCGCGTCCGGCGCTATCCGCAGCAAAGGTCGGAGCGACAAAGAAAAGGCCCAGCAGAATGGCCCTCGCCAAATTGGCACGGACCGTCATCGACGCAGGGTCCGCAGATAGGCCACAAGATTGAAAAAGTCCTCGTCTTCGAAGCGCCCCTCGAATGCGGGCATCATACCCTTGCCATGCCGGACCGCCATGATCAGGTCGTGATCGGCGCGCAGCATCCGTTCGCCCCTGGAAAAGTCCGGCGTACCCGGGAGTTGAGGCTTACCCTGGCTGCCGTGGCAATTCTGGCAATTCTGATTATAAAGCGCACGCCCTTTGATCACGTCGGCCGACCAGGCCGGAAAAGCCATAGCCGCCAGCAGCAGAAACGCGATCAAGCGCGGGCGATAGGTGATTCGTGGCATTGGGGTCCCCTTCAACAGACTGTTATTGAGTTGAGTCACGATAATCCACCAGTGCACTAAAGTCATGATTATAGGCTGCCTTCTTCATGGCGGCCACCAGTTCGGGGCGCGCCCAATCGGTCTCGCCCGCAAAGCGACGGATCAGGCCACCCTCCGCAGAGATCACAAAGCTATCGGGGTAACGCCGGATCCCGAGTATCCGATCAGCGTTGTCCTGGCCCGGATCGATATAGGAAGACAGACCGATTCCTTTGTGGCGCAGATACTCACGTACAATATCCGGATCGTCGTCTACACTCAGCAAAATGACGCCCAAACGATCTGGACCGAGCATGAACTGCAAACGCTCCAATGAGGGCAATTCCCGTCGACAGGGCGTACACCAAGTCGCCCAAACATTCAGTATGACCAACCTCCCCCGGCGCGTCGCTAAATGGATGCTTTGCCGATCCAGTGTAGTCAGAACGAGGTCGGGAAAGGCGCCACCCTCCGTGAGCCGATCCGGCGGCGGGCCTTGTTCACAAGCGGACAGGACAACCGCGATCGCGGAAATCAAGCACCAGACGCGAACACGGCAAATCACGACAAACCGTTAGGGAATCACCTGATCGATCATGATTTCCGGAACCTTTGATCCCACGGCAACAGCGCGGCTACTCCCCTGTAGGTCGCCGCTTTGCGGCATGGCGTTCCCGGAACGCGACACCCTAGCCATGACTACGACCTGAGGGAACTGCGACAACGTCATCTGCGGACTCATGGCCATACTGTCATCGAGTTTGAAATCCACGGGCAGGTCACTGACCTTGGCTCGCTGTACGGCCAATGGCATCGGCGGACCTTGAACCGCCTTGGCGAAGATAAAGACGGTATCGTCATCGCGAACCTTGCTGCGCAAGGCCGAGGAGAGACTGACACGCCCTGTCACACTGGCTGCCGGACCACTGTTGGATGCGCTCATCGTTGCCTGAGGCGCCGGCTCATTGCTCATGAGCTGACTGGGATCAAGTCCCTCGAGCAATGACTGGGCCTCAGCGATATTGCCAGCCATTGTCTGGGCGGTCTCCGAACCCTCAGGCAGCATTTTATAAAGCTTGCGCCAGTACTTGAGCGCCTGGGGGTAATCGGACTGCTCATAGGCGGCAGTACCGGCAAGCCATAGGGCCTTCTGGTTATTGGGGTCGAGCGCCAGGGCGCGAAGAATAAGCTCCTGGGGCTTGCCGCGCAACGACTCACCACTGGTCATGGCCAGTGAATCAGCCAGATCCGCGAGCAACTGAGGATCATTCTGATTCAGACTGGCTGCCTTCTCAAGCGCGGCCCGGGCATCTTCAAAGCGCTCAAGCACGATGTAGGAACGTCCCAACATGGTCCAGCCGGCCGCATCGTCCGGGTTCTTCTTGAGTTTGTCGGCAAGGGTCGCGACCATGGCCTGAATCCGTGCCGTCATCCCCTCCGGGGATTGCGTATCGGCGGCGCTCTGTCTGCTCATCTGCTCGGGATTGATAGCCTGCGGCGTCCCTTGGTAGACATACATACCGATCGCAAAAACGGGTATGAGCAACGCAACGACAATGGCGGACACCCTGCCCGAACCGGCAACTGCCTGCGCCGGCATCTCGGTTTCATGCCCGACCTCTTCAAGCAAACGGCTCTCGAGCTCCTTGCGCGATATTTCATATTGATCCTGGGCGATCGTTCCCGCCTCAAGGTCACGTTCCAGCTCGACCAAGGCCTCACGGAAGAGGTTCAGATTAAGCTCGCGATGAACGACCCCGGCATGGCCATGTCGGCCACGGCCAATCAGGGGCGGAACAATCAACAACAATGCGGTCAGCACAAGCAGACCGGCAATCACGCCAAACACGATCATGAATCTTTGCCTTCTTTCTTTATGTCGTTCAGCAAGCGCTCAGCCTCGGCAACCTGCTCGGGGGAAAGATCTTCACTCGGGCCCTTGCTGCGCTTGACCAGTACAATGACCAGAATGGTCCCCGCAAGCGCCAAAAGCGCGAAAGGTCCGATCCAAAGCGGGGCCGTCGCACCAGTGACCGGAGGGTCGAAGAGGATAAAGTCACCATAACGCTGGACCAGGAAATCAACGACCTCCTGATCCGTCTTCCCTTGCTCCATGAGTTTCTTGACCTCACGGCGGATATCGTTGGAAAAGTCGGAACCGGAATCGGCAACCGACTGACCTTGACAGACCAAACAGCGCAGCTCCGCAGTAAGATTAGCCATGCGCCCCGCGATCACCGGATCACTGATCATCGGCGCCGCCTCTTTGGCGACGGATGCGGTACACCAGATTGCGCAAAATACGGTCAACATACAAAGCAGTCTTCGCATCAGGTCGCACTCCCCTGCTGCAGGCGCTGAATCAACGGCAGGATCTGGTCATTCAGCACCGATGGGCTGATCGGGCCGATCTGCTTATAGCGGATGATGCCCTTCTTATCGATGACATAGGTCTCCGGCACACCATAGACGCCATAATCCATGCCGACGCGGCCGTCGTTATCGAATGCACTGATGTCATAGGGATTTCCGCGTTCGCGGAGCCAGCGCACCGCATCCGGGCGGGTATCCTTATAATTCAGCCCGTAGATTGGCACGAGATGTCGACGGGACAGATCCACGAGGACAGGATGTTCCTGTCGGCAAGACACACACCAAGAGGCCCAAACGTTCAGCAACCAAACTTGGCCCAGCATCGTATCGCTTTTGAATCGGGCGCCGGGGTTGTGCAGCTCGGACAAATCGATGCGCGGCGCCGGTTTATCGATCAACGGAGACGGTACCTTGCTCGGATCAAGCACTAGGCCCCGCCCCAAAAAGACGACCATGACCACGAATACGGCCAGAGGAATCAGAAAACGTAGCTTCACGCCCGACTGCCCTCCGTCGTCAACGTAGTCGCGCCACGACCAGCATCGGCCTGAGCGCTGTCGGCCACTTTACGCCGACTCGCAACTCGGTAACGCCGGTCCGACATCGCCAGACCACCGCCTAGGGCCATGATGAAACATCCACCCCAGATCCAGTCGATGAATGGCTTGTAATAGATGCGGACACTCCAGGCACCTCCGCTGACCGGCTCACCTAGGGATGCATACAGGTCACGGGTCAAACCGGTGTCGATGCCAGCCTCGGTCATGGGCATGGTCTGGACGTTGTAATTGCGTTTCTCCGGATGCAGAACCAGCAGGTCGTTACCATCCTTCATGACCTGGATATATCCCTGTAACGCCGTGTAATTGGGACCCTTGGTCTGCGCCACGCCGTCGAATCGGAATACATAGTCCGCGACCTCGACTGTGTCGCCAACATCCATACGGACATCCTTTTCGACCTCATAGCCGTAGACGAGCGTCACGCCGATAATGAATACCGCCACCCCAGTGTGAGCTAGTTGCATACCGATATAGCTACGCGTCATCCCGGAAAAACCCGGATGCCCGATTTCCTGGTTACGGCGAACACGTCGCGTGATACCAAGAACCACAGTCACCATGACCCAAAAGGCCATGAGCAAACCGAAGCTAACGAGCGGGAACCACTCGCCCATAAGGAACGGAGCGATAAGTGCAGAAACCAGGGACACGCCGAAGGCCCAGCGCAAGCGCACAGCCAGTTCGGGTAGACTGGCTTGCTTCCAGCGCGCAACGGGGCCCACGCCCATCAGGAAGATCAGGGGCGCCATGACGGGCATGAATACCTTGGCGAAATACGGCGGTCCCACCGAGATCTTACCCATGTCCAAGGCATCAATGATGAGCGGGTAGAGCGTGCCGAGCACGACCGTGGCCGTGGCCACGAGCAATAATACGTTGTTCGCTAGCAGGAAGGTCTCCCGAGAAACCAAGGCAAAACGGCCACCGATTCCGACCTTGGGCGCCCGCCAGGCGAACAACGCCATGGAACCGCCGGTCACAATGACCAACAGCATCAGAATAAACACGCCTCGGCTCGGATCGGATGCAAAGGCATGGACCGAGGTCAAAACACCGGAACGGACCAGAAAGGTCCCGAGCAGACTCAGGCTGAAGGCAATAATGGCCAGCAGGACGGTCCAGTTTTTGAAGCTGCCCCGCTTCTCCGTCACGGCCAGCGAATGGATCAGGGCGGTACCGGCCAACCAAGGCATGAACGAGGCGTTCTCGACCGGATCCCAAAACCACCAGCCGCCCCAGCCCAATTCATAATAGGCCCAGATACTGCCCATTGCGATACCCATGGTCAGAAAGGTCCACGCGACCAGCGTCCAGGGACGAGACCAACGCGCCCAGGCCGCATCAAGCCGTCCGCTCATGAGCGCCGCAATGGCGAAGGCAAAGGCCACCGAGAAGCCAACATAGCCCATATAGAGCATTGGCGGATGAAAGACGAGCCCGGGATCCTGCAATAGCGGGTTGAGATCACGGCCCTCAAGGGCTGCCGGCATCAAGCGGGTAAAAGGATTCGAGGTAAGAAGCACGAAGGACAGGAAACCGGTCGAGACAAGCCCCAGAACACCGATCACCCTGGCGACCAGATCGTCGGGCAACTTACGACTGAATAGGCTGACGGCCATGGTCCAACCCGTCAGCATCAGGACCCAAAGCAACATCGAGCCTTCATGCCCGCCCCATACGGCCCCGATACGGTATTGCAGCGGCAACTCCGTATTAGAATGCTGCGCCACATACATGACGGAAAAGTCGTTGCTGAGGAAGGCATAGACGAGACAAGCGAAGGCCGTAGCCACAAACAGAAATTGTCCTTGGGCCACGGGGCGAGCCAAGCGCATCCAGTTCTCGTTGCCTTTGGCCGCACCCACTAAGGGCAGAACGGACTGCACCAGGGCCACGGACAGGGCCAAGATCAGGGCGAAATGACCGATTTCAGGGATCATGGCTTGACCTCCATCGCGCCCGTGGCGAGACTGGTGCCATTCATCTGGGCATTGACGATCTTGGCCTTCTCTAAGGCGTCGGCAACCTCCGGAGGCATATACTTTTCATCATGCTTGGCCAAAACCTCATCGGCCTTGAATACGCCGTCCGACCCCAAGCGTCCCTGAGCGACAACACCTTGGCCCTCCCGGAAGAGGTCCGGCAGGATGCCGGTGAAGGTCACGGGAATCTCGACCGATGTATCGGTGACCACAAAATGGACCGTCAGGCCGTTATCTTCACGTTCGAGGCTACCATCCTCGACCAGTCCGCCCAGACGGAAACTCCGATCTTGAGGCGACTCCTTGGCCGCTACCTGAGTAGGGCTGAAGAAAAAGACCAGATTGCTATTGAAAGCACGCAACACGAGTGTCGTGGCGACCCCCAGTCCGACCAATCCTACGGCCACCAGGGCCAGACGTTTATGTCTCGTTTTCATGATTTATCTACCCTCACTTCATCTTCATGGGCCTGCATGCGCCCGATTCGATCCAGTCTGCGCCATAATTGGGCGCGCCGACGCCGGATCAAAATGACCTCCAGGACCATCAATACCCCGGTCACGAGGTAAGAACCCCAAACGTAGAAACCGTATCCATTCATGTCGATAAACTCAGCCATGCATCCCCCGGTCGACCAGCTCCTGGACCCAGTCGCTATGACGCTCGCGCTCGAGGATCTCGCAACGCACACGCATCAGGACCATGGCGATGGTATACATCCAAAAACCCAGCGCCATCACGAGCATGGCTGCCAGCATTGTGGCAGCCATCGTGGGCGCTTCGCCAAAACTGATAGAGGCGCCCTGATGCAGCGTATTCCACCACTTTACGGAAAAATAGATTACTGGAACATTAACGACCCCAACGATTGCAAGGAGACCACTGGCGCGAGCCGCACGTCTTGGGTCATCAATCGCCGCGTATAGGGACATATAACCGATATAGAGAAACAACAGGATCAACTCCGAGGTTAATCGGGCATCCCATACCCACCAAGCGCCCCACATCGGCTTACCCCACAGGGCCCCGGTCCATAGCGCCACAAAGGTAAACATCGCCCCGGTCGGTGCCATGGCGGTCGCCATCATCGTCGAAAGCCGCGTCTTGAGCACGAGAGCCAGACCGGCGTATATCGCCATGACGATATAAATAAACATCGACATCCAGGCTGCGGGGACATGAATGAACATAATCCGATAAGCCTCGCCCTGCTTGTAATCAGTCGGAGCAACGACGAATCCGAGGTATAGGCCAATGACGATCAGGATCGCCGCAAGGATCCAAAACCAGGGTATCAGGCGACCGGCAAGCGGGTAAAAGCTCGCCGGAGATGAGAATTTAAACCAGTTAATTGCCATCGAAAGCAGTTCCAGTAGTTATG
>CAZASZ010000056.1:0-13183 GCA_964487925.1 uncultured Gammaproteobacteria bacterium | reverse complement strand
GTGTGTGCGCTAGACCGGGATCAGGCTACTGCAGCGCGTCCATATAATCAGGCAGCCATAAGACGATCTGTGGAAAGGCGATGAGCACGGCCAGTGTTAGCACCTGCAATATCACGAAGGGAATGATGCCGCGATAGATTTGGGTGATCCGCACCTCCGGAGGGGCCACCGCCTTGAGATAGAACAACGAGAAACCGAATGGCGGCGTCAGAAAAGAGGTCTGCAGGTTCATGGCGATCAGGATGGCAAACCAGAGCAGGTCGATGTCCATGAGCTCGGCAATCGGCGCTAGTATGGGCACGACGATGAAACAGATCTCCAGGAAATCCAGGAAAAACCCGAGCACAAAGATCATGGCCATGCTGACGGCCAGGAAACCCATCTCCCCGCCGGGTGTTGCGGTCAATATGTCCTCGACAACCATGTCACCGCCCATACCCCGAAAGACCAGACCAAATGCCGTGGCGCCGATCAAGATGAAGAACACCATGCTGGTTAATCTTACCGTCTGCAGCGACGCGGCACGGAGATGCCCCCAAGTCAGGCGCCGATGCAATGCGGCCAGTATCATGGCGCCGATGGCCCCCACGGCTGCGGATTCCGTCGGCGAGGCAATGCCAAAAAAGATTGAGCCAAGGACGGCGATTACAAGCACAAGGGGTGGCAGCAAGCTTGTCAGGATGCGCTTCATGCGATGCGCGATTTGGTCGTGACCGGGTTCGATGATGATTGCCGGGGCGGACTCAGGCCGCCACCAGGCGATCACTAGGGTATATAGAATAAACAGGACGATCAGGGTCACACCCGGAACCACGGCGCCAACGAACAACCGACCAACCGGTACGCCAATGACATCTCCGAGCAGGATCAGGATGATACTTGGCGGGATGATCTGACCAAGAGTGCCGGATGCCGCGATCGTGCCGGTGGCAAGCTCCGTCGAATAGCGATGTTTCAACATGGCAGGCAGCGCGATGACGCCCATCGTGACGACCGTCGCGCCAACTACGCCAGTGGTTGCCGCCAGCAATGCTCCGACGGTCACAATGGCAACCGCGAGTCCGCCCCGGACGCGGCCGAACAACTCGCCCATGGTCTGCAGAAGGTCCTCGGCCAAGCCGGACTTCTCCAGAATCACCCCCATGAAGACGAATAGAGGGACGGCGAGCAGCGTGAAGTTGGTCATAATGCCCCAGATACGTAGGGGCAGCAGATCAAAGAAGGCCAGCCCCTCGAAGATCCCGCCGAACAGCAAGGCCACAGATCCCAGGGTGAGCGCCACTGGGAAACCCAGCATCAGCGCCACGATGGCGACGCCGAACATGACGATTGCCCATATCTCTTCGGTCATGAGCCGCTCTTGGCCTTGTCATCGAAGGTCTCGCAGAGACGCTCCATACAGCGAATCGCCATCGCGATGCCTTGCAACAACAGCAGCGTAAAACCCAAGGGAATCGCAGCCTTTAGTAGATAACGGTAGGGCAACCCGCCGGGGTCGGGCGAACCCTCGCCCAGTTGAAAGGCGTGTTCAACGAAGGGAATACAAGCCCAAATAACCAGCAGGCAAAACGGGATCAGAAACACAAGCACGCCGATCAGATCGATCCAGGCGCGGCCACGTTCGCCTATCCAGCGCGAACGATATATCATATCGACCCGAACGTGGCTGTCCTCGCGCAGTGAATAGGCCCCGGCAAACAGGAAGACCAGCGCGAACAGGTGCCATTCGAGTTCCTGCAGGGCGACGGAACCGGCCTGAAACAGATAGCGCATGGCGACGTCGTAGACGATAACGATAACCATGATCAGCACGAGCCATGCCGACAGCCGACCAAACCAACCGCTGACGGCCTCAATACCCTTGGCCAAGTGCAACAGGCCTCGTGGTGGTCTCACACGCATCGAAACCACCTTAAGCGGAACGGCGCAACAGGCCGTGCTTCTTGAGATGGATCAGCATCAACGAAATGGCTGCCGGTGTCACGCCCGAAATCCGACCCGCCTGCCCTAACGTGGCCGGGCGCACCAGTTCCAGCTTCTGCCTGACCTCGTTCGATAAACCCTGGACAGTTCCGTAATCGATATCCTCTGGAATCGGTTGCTCCTGATGCCTGAGCTGACGATCGATCTCAGCTCGCTGACGTTCGATATAGCCCTGATAACGCGCCTGAACCTCGATCTGAAACGCCACATCCTTATCGGGTACCCCCGGCCCGACCTCGGGCAGGGCCATGAGCGCGGCATAATCGATCTCGGGCCGCTGCAACAGCTCTGCGAGGCTAAGATCACGAGCAATATCGACACCATGACTTTCACCGAGCGCTCGTGCCGCTGCCCCACCCGCGTGCACCCGAGTCCTAGCAAGGCGCGCTTGTTCGCTCGCAATGGCGGTCTGGCGCTGGCAGAAGGCGGCGTAGCGAGCGTCGTCGACTACACCGAGCGAACGCCCGGCCTCGGTCAGGCGTAAATCGGCATTGTCCTCACGCAGGAGCAAGCGATACTCGGCTCGGCTTGTAAACATTCGGTAGGGTTCCTGTGTACCCAAGGTCACAAGGTCATCGACGAGCACACCCAGATAGGCCTCGTCGCGACGTGGACACCACGCCGTCTCGCCGCGGAAATGGCGAACGGCATTGATCCCGGCCAGCAAGCCCTGGGCCGCAGCCTCTTCATAGCCTGTCGTGCCGTTGATCTGGCCGGCGAAAAAGAGTCCGGCGACATGACGCGTCTCCAGAGAATGTTTTAGCGCACGGGGGTCGAAATAATCATATTCGATGGCGTACCCCGGCCGCGTGATCCGCGCCTGCTCAAAACCGGGAATCGAACGCACGAGCGCCATCTGGATATCGAAGGGAAGACTCGTCGAGATCCCATTGGGATAGACCTCATGGCTGTCCAGCCCCTCGGGTTCTACAAAGATCTGATGCGAGGCCTTGTCGGCGAAGCGCACAACCTTGTCCTCGATTGACGGACAGTAACGCGGGCCTGTGCCTTCAATCTCCCCACTATATAGCGGCGAACGATCCAGTCCGCCACGAATGATGTCATGGGTCTCGGCAGTTGTACGCGTGATATGACAGTGCACCTGGCGCGGGTGATCGGCTAGGGAACCCAGAAAAGAGAACACGGGACGGGGGTCATCGCCCGGTTGGGCCTCCATACGGCTGAAATCGACGCTGTCGCGGTCGATCCTAGGCGGTGTCCCTGTCTTAAGCCGCCCGACCGGCAGCCCCAACTCGCGCAGGCGATTGGATAATGCTATAGCAGGCGGGTCTCCTGCGCGTCCACCGGCAGACTGTTGAAGCCCGATATGCATGCGCCCGGCGAGAAAGGTCCCCACGGTCAGGATGACCGAATGCGCATAAAACTGAAAACCCCATTGGGTCACGACACCCTGAACACGGTCGCCCTCGACGATGAGGTCGTCCACGGCCTGTTGGAAACAGTCCAATCCAGGCTGTCCGACAAGCTTCGTGCGCACCGCGTTCCGATAGAGCTGTCGATCGGCCTGAGCGCGGGTGGCGCGCACCGCAGGGCCCTTGCTGGCATTGAGCGTGCGAAAATGGATACCCGCCCGGTCAGCCGCCTGGGCCATGAATCCCCCCAAGGCATCGATCTCGCGAACCAAATGCCCCTTGCCGATGCCGCCGATGGCAGGGTTGCAACTCATCTGACCAAGGGTATCGATGTTATGAGTCAACAGTAACGTTCGAGCGCCCATGCGAGCGGCCGCAAGCGCGGCCTCGGCGCCAGCATGGCCGCCGCCGACCACGATCACGTCATAATCCGTACGATTCACATACACCGCTCTGTAACCCCTGGTAGATAAGGACCCTGGCCGATAAAGTCCCGGCCCCCTGCGGCCGCTACGACAAGTAGTCTATGCGCCAATGAGGGAAACGATGACGCACCGCCTTCGTCCAGACCTTAACAAAGGGCGCATTCTATCAAAATCAAGGGGTTGAATACATCAACATGTTGCAAAACATCAGCGCCCAATCCGATCTCTCCCGGCAGGATACCGCCCAACTACTCGACCAGGTCACCAAGGCGATCGGCAATATCATCCTTGGCAAGGAACAACAGATCAGACTGGCCCTGGCCTGCCTGATCGCCCGCGGTCATCTACTTATTGAAGACCTTCCCGGCGTCGGTAAGACCACGCTGACACATACAATCGCCCGCGCCCTGTGCCTCAACTTTCAAAGGATTCAGTTCACAAGCGATATGCTGCCCGCGGACATCCTTGGGGTCTCGATCTTCGAGGGCAACGCCGGGCAATTTCGCTTCCATCAGGGGCCCATATTTTCTCAGATCATCCTCGCCGATGAGGTCAACCGGGCAACCCCTAAGGCCCAGAGCGCCCTGCTCGAGGCCATGGAAGAATATCAAGTCACGATCGATGGTGAGACCCATGCGCTCCCCTCTCCCTTTTTCGTCATTGCGACCCAGAACCCGACCCAGCAGATAGGGACATTTCCGCTACCCGAGTCGCAACTGGATCGCTTCATGATTTGCCTCGAGATGGGTTACCCCGACCCCGATGCCGAACGAGCACTCCTCATGGGCAAGGACAGACGCACCTTGCTGAATGACACGCAGAATCTCCTGAATCCAGATCTCATGCATGTTTTTCAGGAACAGGCCCTCGCGACTCATGCCTCGGATCCGCTAATCGATTACCTTCAAGCCCTGCTGTCGTTCAGCCGGACGACCCCGGAGTTCCGCAATGGACTATCGCCTCGCGCAGGCCTGGCCATGTTGCGCTGCGCCCAGGCCTGGGCTCTCATGGCTGGGCGCGATCACGTGATTCCAGAGGACGTTCAGGCGGTACTGCCTGGGGTGGTTAGACATCGCCTTCAGCCCAGCGGCGAGGGCCAACTGCTGTCGGCGGCGGACCGAATTGCCCTCATGAGCCATGTTCCGATCCCCTGAGCATTGCGCGCTATCCCTTCGCCCTAACTCCCGATGTCCCTTTCGCTGACCTCGCTCCCCCACTGGGTTCACCGTCGATTAAATATCGACCGACGGCGCGCCGGTTCGCGTCTCGAACCCGTAACGCTGGCACAGTCCCGCATCTTCATCCTGCCCACACGAAACGGCATGGCCCTGTTGGCAGTGCTGTTCGGCACCCTGGTCGCGGCCACGAACTTCGACAGCAGCGAGCTCTTTTTACTGACCTTTCTGCTAATGGCCATGTTCATGGTGACCATGGTGCATACCTACCGCAACCTCGCCGGACTGCGTTTCCATCCCGGTCACGAGGAAAAGGTCTTTTGCGGCGAGCCCGTCGTACACTGCCTGCAAGTCGACAACCCGTTCAGGACGCCTCGCCGGGCAATCGTCTTCAGACTCTCGGACGGCCCCGAACAACTACATGACATCCCTGCGGATGGTAGCGCTATATTAAGACTCAGCGAAGAGTCTCGCCAGCGCGGCCACCATGCAATGCCCGCCCTCACAATCGCCACCCGATATCCAACTGGGTGGTTCAGGGCCTGGTCGCACGTGAGGCTGATTGGATCGTGTCTGGTATATCCACGGCCCAGTATCGATCCGCCACAACCGATATCCTCAAGGAATCAGGTGAGCGAGGATCAAAGACCGGCAAATCAGGTCGGCCAGGACGATTTCACCGGTCACCGAACCTATCAGGTTACGGATTCGCCGCGCCATGTTGATTGGAAGGCAGCGGCTCGAGGTCGTGACTGGCTCACAAAGCTGTTCGCGAGCCATGAACAAGACGAACTCTGGCTGGACTGGGCCCAATTGCCGGGTCTCGACACCGAGACTCGCCTCAGTCACTTGTGCCGATGGGTACTCGATGCGGAGTCCGGCAGTCGGCCATACGGAGTCGAGCTCCCCGGACAGCGCATCGAACCCGCTAGAGGCGATGCCCACAAGCATCGCTGCCTCAAAGCCCTGGCGCTTTTCGATCAGCGATGACGACACCATCCCTGACCTCGGCATCAGCCGCGCCCCGTCCAGCGCATCGCATCCTGTTGATCGCGCTAGGCCTGAGCATAGTTGGTCATGGCCAACAGCTTCCTCTTGTCCTGACGATGGTTTGTCTAGCATTGATCGGTTGGAGATACCTTTCAATCCGGAACGACTGGCGACAACCTGGGCGTATCCTCCTGGCCATAATGGCAATTATCGGGGTCGCCGCGATCATCATGCGCTTCGGTACAATCGTCGGTCCGGAGGCGGGCACGGCCTTGTTGACCCTGATGCTGGTCCTCAAGTCGCTGGAGATCAGGCAACCACGTGATCTTAAGGTTATGGCCTTGATTGGCATCTTCTTGAGCATCATTCTGATCCTGTTCCAGAGCGGCCCGCTGATTCTAGCGTTCATCATGGTCAATCTCTGGCTGTATATGGCATCGATCCTGGCACTAAATACCGGCAAAGACGACGACAAGGTCTGGTGTCACCTGCGCGAAACCGGTCGTAGCAGCGGCGCGATCATGATCCAGGCTCTTCCTATCATGCTACTCCTTTTCTACCTTTTCCCTCGGCTACCCGCCCCGGTCTGGAGCATCTCGCGACAAGCCCAGGGCTCGGGCATCACCGGCCTGGACGACCGGATGACGCCTGGCAACATCAGTCATCTGAGTCAATCAAACGCACTGGCCTTTCGAGCCTATTTCGACACAAAAATACCGGACAACCAGGACCTCTATTGGCGCGGTCCCGTGCTATGGCATACGGATGGGAGGACTTGGGATTCAGGCGTCAACCAGAACTTCGGGCCGGCCTCCGTCCAGACCAGATTAACAGGATCCGCCGTCAGCTATGAGATCGCTCTCGAGCCGCATAACCGTCACTGGCTCTATGCACTCGATCTTCCAGGCATTGACCCTTTCGGCGGTCATCGCACCCACGACTTGATTGTGTTCAGCAACAAACCCGTCGCACAGCGGACGCGATACCGCATGACATCGTTTCCGAATGGACGGATCACCGAGCTCAGCGAAGAAGATCGCCGACGCGCCCTAGAACTCCCGGCGAAGGGAGGCGAATCGGCGAGGAAGCTGGCTAGACAATGGCGTCATGACCTCGGCAGCGCACGGGTGATCGTCGCACGCTCATTGCGCTATTTTCACGACGAACCGTTCCACTATACCCTCGATCCGCCCCGGCTCGGCAGTGACCCTGTCGACGAGTTTCTGTTCAAGACCCGCCGTGGATTTTGCGAACACTATGCTTCCGCGTTCACGTTAATGATGCGCGCGGCGGGCATCCCGGCACGCGTCGTCACAGGTTACCAAGGCGGCGAAATTAACCCTGTAGGTCATTACCTTAATGTGAGGCAACGAGATGCACATGCCTGGGCCGAGGTATGGCTTCCCCCCAACGGCTGGGTTCGTGTAGACCCCACGGCGGCCGTAGCCCCGTCACGCATAGAAAATGGCATTGACAAAGTGCTTGAAGACGAACTTGAGACAGGGATATTGGGTCATTCGACGGGTCTGCGCCGGCTATTGCGCCACGCGCGGCTGACCTTGGACGCTGTCGGCAGTACCTGGGACACGCTAGTGACTAACTACGACAGCTCAACTCAAAGCAACCTTTTCGATCGTCTCGGGATTGATTCCCCAGAGCGGCTCGGCTTGTACATAGCCGCCGGGATCATCATCACTCTGAGCCTTTTGGTCGTCATGCTGCGTCACCGCGAGCATACGCGGGCCAATCCTGTGGAGCGGACCTATGGTCGTTTCTGCAGAAAACTGGCAAACTGCGGTATCACACGCGCGGAAAGCGAGGGTCCCCGCGCATTTGCTAACCGGATCAGCGCCCTTCGTCCAGACTTGAAAACCATGGCGGAGGCGATCTGCGCCGACTATATTCTTTTGCGCTATGGCCAATCACCTCAACCGTCCTATCTCAAACGACTTCAACATAGGGTTCGGAGCTTTCGGCCCTGACGCTTTCTCTCGCGCCTCCGGTGACCATACCAGCCATCTCACACGGATAGGCTCAGGTATTTTCGCTATATGACCGGATCACGTCTATCGTCAGCGGAGCTCTCCGCAGCTGCCGATCAATGTGTCAAATGCGGCTTATGCCTCCCGCACTGCCCGACCTACCGTATCCTGCAAGACGAGGCTGACTCGCCTCGTGGTCGGATCGCACTTATACAGGGGCTAAACGAGGGACAGCTACAACTTTCTGACTCGCTACGCCGGCACCTCGATCGCTGTCTATTGTGCCAGTCCTGCGAACATGTTTGCCCAGCCAAGGTCCCGTTTCATAAACTCATGGTCGGTGCGCGGCAGCAGATCACCGATATCAGCGAAACTGAGCATGTCATGACGAATCGGCTGCTTGAGCGGATGAGTACTGCGCCGCATGCCGGAAATTTGCTTGGTTGGCTGCGCTTAGCCTACCAATACAGCGGCCTGCAATGGCTGGTGCGTTGCTGCGGCTTGCTACCGGTGGCATTGGGCCGGATCGAAGGTTATTTACCGCGCGCGTCGCTTCCAATCTCGAACCGGGAATACCACCCCGCGTTAGGTCGCGAGATTGGCCGCGTCGGACTCTTCCAGGGATGCATGGGGCGCGACTTTGATGTCCTGACGATTAAATCGGCTATCCGCCTGCTGACCGCACTCGGATTTGGCGTCGTCGTTCCTCGTACGCGCCACTGCTGCGGCGCCTTACATCTCCATCACGGCGACATCACCGCGGCCGAACAGCTGGCGCGAGAAGGCCTGGACGCCTTCTCCACACTCGGGGTCGACACCATCGTCGTGACATCGAGCGCGTGCGCCGCCACGCTCACAGAGGCTGCAGGCGGGAACAAGCGAGCCCTTCGGGTAACGGAGATCTGCCGATTCCTGGTCGATCATGGCCGGGCGATACCCGAATCACATCAACGTATAACCTTTCGCCCATTGGATAAACGTGTGACGATCCACACGCCCTGCAGTCAGGCCCATGCGCTCAGGGAGCAAACCTCGGTCACCGAACTGATATCCTGGATACCCCGAGTGGACCTTCGACGCATTCCCGGTGACGGTCGATACGCCCCCCATTGCTGCGGAGGTGCGGGCCGTTACATGCTTGAACAACCGGAACTCTCCGACAGACTCAGGGACGCAACACTCCATGACATCGGTTCATCCATGGCCGATATCGTCGTGACGACAAACATCGGATGCGCACTCCATATAGGAAAAGGATTGAGGGAATCCGGCATGGCGACGCGACTGATGCACCCTGTCACCTTGATGGCTAGGCAATTAAAAGCCTAAGGAGTTTAACCTCTATCTGAAACACAAAAGCGCCCTTTTCGGGCGCTTTTGATGAGGGACTAGATATCTAGATATGGCTATTTAATGACCCCTAGCTCAGGAAACGGCACGGCTCAACTCAGGCGGTCGCCGTCTGCTTGGCCGGTTCGTGGACAAGCTCATTGCGCAGAATCGTCAGTTCACCAGGCGCCTTAATATTGAGACGCACCTGATTTTTATTGATACATCCAACGTGGACCTCAATTGGACCGTCACGGAACAATTCGGCTACCGTCATCGTGGAATCGATATTAGACGGATAGACGAGAACATATTCTCCTTGCCGCCTTGTTAGTACAAGCATTGGCCACCTCTTCGACTGAATAACGATTTGTTTCTCACATATACCTATGAGCCTACTGTTCCGTCAGAGCACGACTTCAGTCAGCTGACGTCTGAGTCGCTTTTTCTCCATATAGGATTCTATGGCCTTACGCGCGGACTGATGTCCTGAAACCCTCAAACCCTTCTCGAACTCAAGCGACACATCGAAATTGTCGCCATCGAGGACATCATCGACCGTAAATTCTTCAACGTCGTACAGTGAATGCTGAACACCCATGGCCTTTGCCTCCTATGGGAAATGTCCTGATATGTAGTAGATCACGACAGACTTAACGCGACCTTAACTAAACTGGAATGATTTAATGGGAACTAGAGGGATAAACGGGTACCGGTCCAGGGGGCCAGAAATATGCGGGCAATTTAATTCTTATTATTCAGTAAGATACAAAATTGTGGCGGCAACGGCCCTGCCATCCAAAAGCCTTCAAACAGCGACCGACCAAGCAATAGGCGCGCCGAAATGTTGTGACGCCATATACAGCTTGAACAATCTATATTTGGTAGGGCGCAGGATCGCAGATCGGCTCGCGCCCCAGAATCAGATCCGTCAGCAGGCGTGCGCTAGCCGGGCCCAGGAACACACCATTGCGTAGGTGGCCCATATTGACGAACAAGCCCTCGATGCCTGGCACCGGACCGATCTTGGGGACACCATCCAGGGTGCCTGGCCGCAACCCAGCCCAATGGGCGATAGCCTGAGACTCGGCCAGGATCGGTAACATGGCCGCAGCCTCTTCGCTAAGAGACTCCGCGACGTCATGTGTCGTGGACTTATCAAAGCCCTCGTATTCGACAGTGCTCCCCATAAGGATATGACCGTCTTTGCGGGGGATCATATATCGATCACCAAAAAGCAAAATCTGCTTGAGCGTATCGGGTTCTGATTTATAGAGCAACATCTGGCCACGGACCGGTTCGACCTCGGTATCAACGCCCGCCATCGCCAAAAGGCGACCACTCCAGGCTCCGGATGTAACCACGACCCGCTCTGCCTCGATCGTCTCGGACCGGGTCTTCAGCATAACGTTGCCACGCGAACCCCTTTGAACTTCCTGAACCTCGGTGTGCTCGTAAGCCTCCAATCCCCGCGCCTTGAGACTTTTGAACAAGGCCTTGATCAATCGTGGATTTCGGATCTGCGCGATGTCAGCTAACAGCGTCCCTGATTTCCAAGCTGTGCCAAGATTCGGCTCAAGGGCGGCCATCTCTGCCTTAGAAAGGTCTTGGAAGGGACGATCATTGCGCGCGGCCCAATCCCTGATCTCGCGGGAATCCTCCGGATCGAGCACCAGCATGCCCGACCGAAGATACTCGCAATCGATATCGGACTCGGCATACAGCCTCTCGGTAAGTGCGGGGTAAGAGGCCCTACTCCAGTCGGCGAGAGGCATGAGCTCCTCTTTTGCCCGCCAAGGGTGAAGAAAAGACAGTATACCGCCACCGGCCCAGGATGATTCACGCCCCAGAACGCCGCGCTCGAGCAGTCGCACAGCGAGGCCCTCGCCAATCAACTCGTGAGCCGTCAATAGCCCAAGCAGACCGCCGCCTATGATGATGCAATCGTGGTGACGCATGCTCCCCCCTGTTCGTGCCCGTGCACTCTTATTACATAGTCACGCCCTAAGAATGTGCGCAACCTTGAAAAACATTATTTCACTCTGAGACGAACTACATTCGAACGACGTTCCCTGTCGGCTGCGAGGCCGAAGGAGATCGTTGCAGAGGGGCCGACGACACACACCCGGTGACAACACTGACCTAGAAACACGCTCATGTTAAGCTGTCCTTAAGCCCGGATGCAATCGGAAAGCGCTAGGATTAAAATCTGACGTGCAAAGAGCACGTAAAGGCTCGATGGAATACGGAGGCCGAGCAGGGTCGCGTTCATCAATCAAGACTTCAGCGCGGCCATAATATCAGCGAGGGAACTTATGTTTAAGGTCGAACACATCCACCCCATGCTCGTGCATTTTCCGATCGTATTTTTGCTGACCACGGCAATCATCGACGCCCTGATCATCTTTGCTCAGAAAGGTGATATCGCTTCCCGTGAATGCCTTGCGCGTGCGGGTCTCGCGTCCCTCCTGTTGGGTACCGCCATCGCAATTGTCGCAGCAGTATTCGGGGATATAGCTCTGGATATAGCCGTTGATAAGCACTTCGACAAGGCACCGCTGGAAGAACATGCGGGGCTTGCCGGACTCACAATTGGCGTCTTCGGAATCCTGGCCTTGGGCCAGTTGATCGCTATTTGGCGTGGCATCCGTCTTGATGGCACTCGCGGTAAGATCTTCCTAGCCGCAGTCCTGTTAAGTTGCGCTCTGCTGATTACCACGGCCTACCACGGTGGTGCTCTTGTCTACGACCTCGGCGTCAATGTGAAGGGTGTCACTCCATAGCATCTTGCCGATGAAGCGTCATGATTAGGACGTCATCGCTCAGTTCGCCGCCGCAAAAGGACTTCAACTCGTTCATGATTTGCGCGTTGAAGGATCGACTTCCTATACCCTTATGGTGAATCAATGAGCGTTCGATCGACTCCACACCAAATGGCTCTCCGGCCGCATTTTTGGCGTCGACTAAACCGTCCGTATATAGCAGAAGCCGATCACCCGGATCGATTGATCGATGATTGACCACGCATGCCACCGGCAGCGGGGATTCGAATCCGATCAGGGTCGCCTCCGATTCAAGCGACGTCACAGAACACTCACTGGCGCTAAAATGTAACATCGGTGGGTGCGCCGCGCCCGCGTAACTGAAGCACATGCGCCTGCGATCGATGAGGACACAAAACATCGACGCATAGATACCCGTATCGCCAAGATTGTCGCACAAGAACTCGTTAATCGACTCCAGCAGGGCGCAGGGATCGCCGTCCTCGCTATCGCTCATCATCGCCAGTGTATTGATGCGCGATGCCAACAACGCGGAAACGATGTCGTGCCCTACTACATCACACATGCAGAGCAGGATTCGCTCATCGAGGCGCACATTGATGCTGCAATAGTCACCGCCGATCAGGTCAAGCGGATTTAAGGCCACATCGATATCAAATGCCTCATCGCGATAGGATCGCGTCATGAAGCTGTAGTGGACCTTGGCGGCAAGAGCTAGCTTGTCATCCCATGGCGACTTGACGTCCTGTTCTACCATATTGCGCATCCGACGCCTCCCTCCGTTAGCGATGGACCGGATGATCAAAGCTTCAAGCGTTCGACAACCTGCCCACCTGACAGGTGCTGATCAATAATGGCGTCAAGGTCATCCTGCCCGGAGAAACTGTACCACACACCCTCGGGGTAGACCACGGCCACCGGCCCCTCCTCGCAGCGATCCAAACAACCGGCCTTGTTGACCCTTATACCGCCGGGACCGCTCAGCCCCAATTCCTTGACTCGCCCTTTGACATAGTCGAAGGCAGCACTGGCGCCATGATCCTCGCAACAGGGCTTTCCATTCGGACGCTGATTGATACAAAAAAAGATGTGGTAACGATAGTACATGTTGAAATTCCGCGCTGTATTTTCCAATATCTCAGG
>CAZASZ010000055.1:0-13381 GCA_964487925.1 uncultured Gammaproteobacteria bacterium | reverse complement strand
TATGCCGGTCGCCTTCCATCCCATCGCTGGGATCTGGGACCGTGTCTATATCAATGGCAACCCGAAGAACACCCTATATGACGTACAGACCTACAACGTGGCGGTAAGCGAGGCCTCAGCATTCGATATTGTTTCGCCTGCCGATCGGGCAACCAACAATGCGATTGTCGATCACACCATGAGCGCGGCCATGCGCGGCGCGATCACGGTGTTGATGAACAAGCCTGACGCCGATCCCAAGGCCGGCAAGGGCGACAACATACTGATTCGGTAACAGCGCCGATCTGTTTTCCCAACCAACGGGGAATTCGGGGGACTTCGGTCCCCCATTTTTTTGTCAAAGCGCCTCGATCTTCGTAAGCTGTTCTTCAAGTCCCTGTCGGGTCGTCCGCATCTCGGCGAGACGTTCCCGCTCCTTGGCGACAACCTCGGCGGGCGCGCGATCGATATAGTTGGCGTTGGCGAGTTTCTTTTCGCTGGCCTCCATGCCCTTGCCGATGCGTTCGATCTCCTTGGTGAGGCGGGCGATCTCCGCGTCCTTGTCGATGAGTCCCGCGAGCGGGATCAGTAGACGCATCTCGCCGACCATGGCCGTGGCCGCTTCGGGGGCAGCGTCATCGGCTTCAAGCCAGTGGATCGATTCGAGGCGGGCGAGACGGCTCAAGAGTTCCTTATGCGTTTCAAACAGGGCCTTATCGTTCGCATCGCCTTGTTGCAGATAAAGTGGCAGCGGTTTGCCCGGCGCGATATTCATGCCGCTGCGGATCTTGCGCACGCCGACGACGCACTCCATGAGCCAGGCGAGCTCGATCTCGGCTGCCGTGTCTTCCGCCCAATCGGCGGCATCGGGGTAGGGTTGCAGCATGATTGTCTTGCCTTGGATACCCGCCTCGGGCGCCGCGCGCTGCCAGATCTCCTCGGTAATGAACGGGATCAGCGGGTGAGCCAGTCGCAGCAGGGCCTCGAGGATGCCGACGAGGTTGTGGCGCGTCGACTGGCGCGCGGCCTCGCTACGGGACTCATCGGCCAGCAGGGGCTTGGTCAGCTCGAGATGCCAGTCGCAATATTCGTTCCACGTGAACTCGTAGATGGCCTGGGCGGCGAGGTCGAAACGGTAGGTCTCGACCGACTGGCGGACCGTCGCGATCGTCCGCCCCAGACGCGAGCGGATCCATCGGTCGATGACATGTAAAGGCTCGCCCGGCACGGCCGATGCATCCTGCCCTTCGCAGTTCATGAGCACGTAGCGGGCGGCGTTCCAGAGTTTGTTGCAAAAGTTGCGATAGCCTTGGATACGATTGAGATCGAACTTGATGTCGCGGCCCGTCGAGGCGAGCGCCGCGAACGTGAAGCGCAGGGCATCGGTGCCGAAGGCCGGAATACCGTCGGGGAAGTCGGTGCGGGTTGCCTTGACGATTTTTTTGGCCATCTCGGGCTGCATGAGGCCGCGCGAGCGCTTGTCGACCAGGGTCTCGAGTTCGATGCCGTCAATCAAATCAATCGGGTCGAGCACGTTGCCCTTGGACTTGGACATCTTCTGACCGTGCGCATCGCGCACCAGACCGTGGATGTAGATATCGTGAAAAGGGACCTCGCCGGTGAACTTGAGGCCCATCATTATCATGCGAGCGACCCAGAAGAAGATGATATCGAAACCCGTCACGAGCACGCTGGTCGGATAGAAGGTCTTGAGCGCTGGACTCTCCTCCGGCCAGCCCAGGGTCGAGAAGGGCCACAGCGCCGAGGAGAACCAGGTATCGAGGACATCGTCATCCTGTTTGAGGGCGACGTTGTCACCCAGCCCGTGTTTGGCGCGGACCTCGGCCTCGTTGCGACCGACGTAAACCTTGCCTTCGTCGTCGTACCAGGCTGGGATGCGATGCCCCCACCAGATCTGACGGCTGATGCACCAGTCCTGGATGTTGCGCATCCACTCGAAATAGGTGTTCTTCCAATTGTCGGGCACGAAACGGATCGAGCCGTTCTCGACGGCCTCGATGGCGGGTTTGGCGAGCGGCTCGGCCTTGACGAACCATTGATCGGTCAAAAGCGGCTCGATGACCGTGCCCGAACGGTCGCCGCGCGGCACCATGAGCTTATGGTCTTCGATGCCGGCCAGCAGGCCGAGGGCCTCCAGATCGGCGACGACTTTTTTACGTGCCTCGTAGCGGTCCAGGCCCCGGTAGGCGGCCGGCGCCTCGTCGTTGATCTTGGCGTCTATCGTCAGGATGTTGATCAGGGGCAGGTCATGGCGCTGACCCATGGCGTAGTCGTTGAAATCGTGTGCGGGCGTGATCTTGACGCAGCCGGTTCCGAATTCGGGGTCGACGTAATCGTCCGCGATGATTGGGATACGGCGGTCGGCCAAAGGCAGGATGATTTCCTTGCCGATCAGTGCTTGATAACGCTCGTCTTCCGGATGAACGGCGACGGCTGTATCGCCCAGCATGGTCTCGGGGCGGGTCGTCGCTACCGTGAGGTGACCGCTGCCGTCGGCCAGCGGATAGCGCATGTGCCAAAGATGCCCGGCCTCTTCTTCGGAGATGACCTCGAGATCGGAGACGGCCGTGTGCAGGACCGGGTCCCAGTTGACGAGACGTTTGCCGCGATAGATCAGGCCCTCGTCATAGAGCCTGACGAAGACCTCGTGGACGGCATCGGACAGGCCCTCGTCCATCGTGAAGCGTTCGCGCGACCAGTCAAGCGAGGCCCCCATGCGGCGCAACTGGCGCGTGATGCTATCGCCGGACTCCTGTTTCCACTGCCAGACCCGGTCGATGAAGTCATCGCGACCGAGATCGTGACGCGTCTTGCCCTCGGCCGCGAGCTGTCGCTCGACGACCATCTGGGTCGCGATCCCTGCGTGGTCGGTGCCGACCTGCCAAAGCGTATTGTCCCCGGTCATACGGTGATAGCGGATCAGGGCGTCCATGAGCGTGTCCTGGAAGGCATGACCCATGTGCAGCGTGCCGGTCACGTTCGGTGGCGGGATCATGATGCAATAGGGTTCACCGGTCGCCTGGGATGTGTTCTGCGGCGCGAATACGCCGTCGCGCTCCCAGGTCTCGTACCAGTTTCGTTCGATGGCTTCGGGTTGGTAAGTCTTGTCCATGGGGCTCCAGTCAATGATCGATTCGGTTAGGACACGATCGTTTATATATAGTGAAGTGATGTCTTGAATCGCGGCATTATAACCGCGTCGGGAAATGGGCGCTAACCGCTTACTGGAGGATTTTGTCCGGCGGCCCGAATCGTTTAGTTGGATCAGCCCAATGTATGCGTCTCTATAGTCAATCCGAGCGATTGATACTGTCGGTAGCGTTCGCGGCCGGTTTGGCGGCGGGTGTCGTCGCCGTCGATGATCTCGACGATGCGTTGGTGCTGGTCGGGATGTTGGGGGATGGTGGGCCGGAGGTTGATCAGTACGTCTGTTGCGGGATTATCCTGATCCGGCAGGGTGATCCGAATGGGGGAGGAACACTGGTGGCTACCATCTTCGATTTCGTGCGGAATGAAACTGTTTGGGTTGAAGGTCCAGAGCAGTTGATCTAGCTGGCGGGCATCTGTGGGGTCTTCCGCCAGGATGCATATCTCGTGGCCAAGCCCGTAGATCTTTTGAACGAGCTGGCACAGCGTCCGGTCACGTTGGCCGGCGCGTTCGTTTTGTAGGATATAGAAGTCGATCTGGGTCATCGGGGCAGCTTAGCTAGTTGACGACACCCTGTAAACGAAACCGGGTGAATCGCGCTAATTCACCTGTTCTGGCGCCAAAGGTCGTCCTCCTTCAAATAGGTCTCGTTGTGCCTCGACGACCTCGGTCATATGGTCGCGAAACGCCAGTACCCGGGCCGTTCGTTTCAAGTCCGGGTGAAATAGAAGCCAAAGCCCCAATTCCAGATTAGGGTCCGGGGGACAATACCGTTGCAGCACCGGATCCGTATCACCCATAAAACACGGCAGGTAAGCCACCCCGAGACCCTCTCTCAAAGCTGAAATGGTCAATAGGGTATCGTCAACGAAAAAATTGTGGCAGTAGTCGCCACCACAGGTATTTTTTGTCCAGGATTGATGAAAGTCGCAGCACTCTACCCCCAGCCACTGAAGCTCGCCGCCTGCGGCGGACAACCGCGCAAGGTATTCACGCCCGCCGTACACCGTCGACGCCACGGTGATAAGACGTTTGCCGATCAATGTTTCCATCGGCGTGTTGGTAAGCCGGATAGCGATGTCGGCTTCGCGTTCAGCCAGACTGGCATACTTATTGGAAACCATGATGTGCAGATCCACATCGGGGTATCGCTTGCTGAAAGAGGAAAACATGGGCATCAAGACCGTTGACGCCATATTGTTGATGGCCGTGATGCGTAATTTTCCGGTCAGTCTGATAGCGTCCTTGCCGACCAAGGTGCTGTCGATTTCTAACACCTCATGTTCCATCTTACATGCAGCCAATTTCAGGGCTTCACCCGCCACGGTGAGTTCATAACCGCTTTTCTTGCGATCGATCAGACGTACGCCTAGCCCAGTTTCCAATGCGCGCAAACGCCGTGAAACCGTAGAGTGCTGGACACCCAATAGCCTCGCGCCGCCGCTGATGGACCCCTCCCTCGCCACCGCGAGAAATAGCTTCAGGTCATCCCAATTCATCGACACCCTCCATTTTGTGCATTTTTGCACATTTGATTTCTTTTTTTTGGGAATTGATGTGAAAAATAACACGTCTAAACTGGTTCCGTGTCATACATTGCGAATCTTAAAGGGGGATGGCCATGACTCAGACTCAAGTGACATTTGATCCGATTAAGTTTAAAGAGACGACCCGCCAGCAATGGGATAGGGCTGCCGAAGCGTGGTATCGCTGGGGACCGCTGTTATCGAGGTGGCTGGGACCGGCTACGGAGGCCATGATGGATATGGCTGATGTTGACGTGGGGAAGAGAGTGCTCGATGTGGCGGCCGGCGCCGGCGACCAGTCATTGATTGCGGCCCGCCGTGTGGGCAAGGGCGGGCGTGTACTGGCGACAGACCTCTCTTCGAGCATCTTGGAGTATGCAAAAACGAACGCCAGCCTCGCCGGCTACGACAACATCGACACTCAGGTGATGGACGGCGAAAAGCTGACCGAACTTCGAACAGATCCCTTCCACGTCGTCATATCGCGAGTCGGCCTTATTTATTTTCCGGATCAGCAGAAGGCCTTGAGCGGCATGCGTCACCATCTAAAGGACGGCGGTAGCATCGGCGTAATGGTCTATTCCACTGGAGAGCGAAATCCTTTCTTCTCGATACCGGTATCGATTATCAGGCGACGCGCACAGTTGCCGTCCCCGTTGCCGGGGCAACCCGGCCCATTCAGCCTGGGTGATGAGAAGGTGTTGACCACAGCGTTGACCGAGGCAGGCTTCAAGGATGTGGAGGTCCGCGCCATTGATGCGCCGGTACGTATGGGATCCGCCGCCGAATGCGTACAATTCGAGCAAGAATCGTTTGGTGCGCTTCATCAAATGCTTTCCGGTTTGTCGGCGCCGGAACAAGATGACGCATGGGATGAAATCGAACAGTCTCTTGCGCAATTCGAGGTCGACGGGCAGTTCAACGGTCCTTGCGAAATGCTGGTCGCCACAGCAAGGAAATGAGTTTATTTGTACCGTCGGGGACCCGGGTGGCCTGACTTTAATCAAGTCACAATATCCGCTATGCAATTGCGGATCCGGGTCACCTGACCTGCCGGAAATCGGCTAGCTATGTAAAAAGACGGCGCGGGATTGTTATACTCCGCCGTCACCATGAACATACCTCGCAATTTTGCCGATGCCCGTGTCTGGCTCGCGCCTGCCAAGATCAACCGTTTTCTGCACATCACGGGCCGCCGCTCGGATGGTTATCATCTACTTCAGACGCTGTTTCAGTTCATCGATCTCTGCGACGAACTCCGCTTCGCGCTTCGTGCCGATGGTGTAATCCGCCGCGTGGGTGGTCCCGAGGGCTTGCCTGAGGAGGATCTCTGCGTGTCAGCCGCCAAGCGATTGCAGGCCCTAGCGGGGGTTGCAATGGGCGCGGACATTCATTTGACCAAACGCATACCGATGGGTGGCGGGCTGGGCGGAGGGAGTTCCGATGCGGCAACGGTATTGGTAGCGCTTAACGAGCTCTGGGGTTGCGGTCTTAACGAGTCTGAACTCCGCGCCCTGGGACTTAAATTGGGCGCCGATGTGCCGGTGTTCGTGTTCGGTCGTGCCGCTTGGGCCGTGGGGGTCGGCGAGACCTTATCCGAGGTTGAACCGGACCAACCTTGGATGCTGTTGATCGATCCCGGTTGTCACGTAGATACGGGGCTGATTTTCACCGCTTCGGAATTGACACGGGATTGCCAATCCATCACAATGGCCGGCTTTCTGGCAGGCCGGTTTTCCAATGTCTGCGAAGATGTTGTGCGGTCGCGGTATCCGGCTGTTGATGCCGCGCTCGACTGGCTAGATGCACATGGCGTTGGTGGGCGGATGACGGGGACTGGCGGTTGCGTCTTCTCCGGTTTAGATGATCAGCACGAGGCGCAGGCGCTCTGTCGTCGGTTGCCTTCGGAGTGGAGTGGTTTTGTCGTCAAGGCGATGAATCGTTCTCCGCTTTTTGAGCGGAGTTGATCGTTGTGTACTGTGGCCGGATGTTTGGGCGCCGGTGAGTTGATTTTGGGGTGTCGCCAAGTGGTAAGGCACGGGATTTTGATTCCCGCATACCCAGGTTCGAATCCTGGCACCCCAGCCATTTTTTGGCATTGGGTAAAGTTAAATTTTATTTAATACGCGATAACGGGAAGGCCGTATCGCCCTCAATACTTTAGGGCAGATCATTACAATGGCAGCGAGGTCAAGGCAAAGGCGGTTCGACACGAGCGAGTCCAACATGATGATCTTTTCGGGTAACGCGCACCCGAAACTGGCCTCTGATGTTGTAGATAAACTCGGGATCAAACTGGGCAGCGCGCATGTGGGTCGATTCAGCGATGGCGAGGTCATGGTTGAGATCACCGACAATGTCCGTGGTCGTGATGTCTTTGTGATTCAGCCGACCTGTTACCCGACCAACGACAACATCATGGAACTCATGGTGATGATCGACGCTATCTATCGCGCTTCGGCACAGCGCATTACGGCAGTCGTGCCTTATTTCGGATATTCGCGTCAGGATCGCCGGCCGCGTTCGGCCCGTGTGCCAATCTCGGCTCGGGTAGTCGCGGACATGATCACTGCCGTAGGCACCAATCGCGTATTGACGATTGACCTTCATGCCGACCAAATTCAGGGCTTTTTCGATATTCCCGTCGACAATGTTTATTCGTCGCCTGTGCTGCTGAGTGATATCTGGCGCCAGAAATACGACGGCCTGATGGTGGTGTCGCCGGACGTCGGCGGCGTGGTGCGAGCGCGGGCCGTGGCCAAGCAGTTAGGGCACGCCGACTTGGCCATCGTTGACAAGCGGCGTTCCGGACCGAATGTAGCCAAGGTCATGAACATTATCGGCGACGTTAGCGGCCGAACCTGTATTCTAGTCGACGACATGGTCGATACCGCGGGCACGCTGTGCGAAGCCGCTCGCGTGCTTAAAGAGAAGGGCGCCAGCAGGGTCATGGCCTATATCACCCATGCGATCCTGTCGGGGCCAGCCATCGATCGCATCAGCGCGTCGGTGATTGATGAGCTTGTCGTGACCGACACGATCCCGTTGAGCGAGGCCGCTCAGGCATGTCCGGCCATCCGTCAGGTCAGCATCGCCGACATGTTGGCCGAGACGATTCGGCGGATTAGCACGGAGCAATCGGTCAGCTCGATATTCATGGACTGAAAACTCACCGAGAGGCGTATCGCGGTGTTGAGAACGGGCTCAAAATGCTCATGTACAAAAAGT
Source organism: uncultured Gammaproteobacteria bacterium (assembly GCA_964487925.1). GTDB lineage: Bacteria > Pseudomonadota > Gammaproteobacteria > SZUA-140 > SZUA-140 > RI-283. The sequence goes on along the minus strand of CAZASZ010000055.1, from coordinate 5,479 downwards.
ACACTGCGCTTTTTCGACCGTTTCCGCCTAGCACTACATCCTCTGGGCGCGTTTTCAGTGGGCTGGTAAGTTTTTGGAGGCCCGTTTTTAAAAACGGGCTAAATTTGATGGAAATCCATCGCTTGCAAGAACCTCTTCATATCTGGTCGCGGATGTGTTTGAGGCGAAAACTGGAGTAACGTACAGATGAGTCATTCTTTTTCAATTGAAGCCGAGCTGCGTCAGGACATGGGGAAAGGTGCGAGCCGCCGCCTGCGTCGCACCGGCAAGATTCCAGCTGTCCTTTATGGCGGCGACAAGGAGCCTGTCTCCTTGACAATGGTTCACGATACGATTTTGCATAAACTCGAGAACGAGGCCTTCTACAGCACGATCCTTGAGCTCAGCGTTGGTGGCAAGAAGGAGAAGGTCGTACTCAAGGACCTGCAGCGTCATTCCTTCAAGCCGCTGATCATGCACCTCGACTTGCTGCGTGTATCGAGCAAGGACAAGCTGCGCATGCACGTACCGCTGCACTTTCTGGGTGAAGAGACCTGTCCGGGTGTCAAGCAGGGTGGTGTTATTTCTCATCTGCTGACCGATGTTGAAGTGGCCTGTCTGCCGAAGGATCTACCCGAGGCTATTGAGATCGATATGTCCGGTATGGAGCTGAATGAGACCTTCAAGATGTCCGATATAGTCCCCCCAAAGGGTGTCGAGCTTGTCGAGTTGACCCATGGCGGCGATCACGACCAGGGCGTCGTTTCCGTGCATACGCCGCATGTCAAGGCCGAGCCGGCTGAAGACGAGGCGCCGGCGGTTGAAAGCGAAACCCCGGACGAGGGCGAGTAGAGCGACCAAGGCTGGTCAGGCTGACATTGCTATAAGGAGTAATCAGCAGTGGCAAAGATCGCCCTTATCGTCGGCCTGGGCAACCCTGGAGCTGAATACGAAAGAACCCGGCATAATGCCGGGTTCTGGTTTGTTGATGCCTTGACGCATGGCGAGCTCCGCAAAGAGGCCCGTTTTCATGGCCTTTGTGGCGATCTCCAAATCGGCAGCCAGTCTTGTCGGCTGCTTGAACCTCAGACCTTCATGAACCGCAGTGGCCGAGCCGTCGCGGCGATGATTGGATATTATCGTCTGGGGGTTGACGACATCCTCGTTGTCCATGACGAGATTGATCTGCCACCCGGTGTTGTACGATTTAAGCGTGGCGGTGGTCACGGGGGTCATAACGGCCTCAGGGATATCATTGCCGCACTCGGGGGCAACAAAGACTTTTTACGACTCAGGTTAGGGGTTGGGCGCCCAGTGAATAGGGATCAGGTCATCGACTATGTCCTTCACAAGCCCTCAAAGGGCGAGCAGGTCAGTATCGATCATGCGATCGCGGATGCAATGGATGTCCTGCCGTTTGCGGTCGACGGTGATCTTGATCGCGCCATGCACCGCTTGCACAGTGCCGAGTGATTTGATTTTACCGAAGAAAGTGTCTCTATCTGCCGGTAATTAATAGAATATTTATGTCAATCATCGCATCGGTGATGGACCAACAGAGGAAGGGATATGGGGTTCAAGTGTGGGATCGTCGGACTGCCGAATGTCGGTAAGTCCACTTTGTTCAATGCCCTGACGCAGGCTGGGATCGAGGCCGCCAACTATCCGTTCTGCACGATCGAACCGAATGTCGGCATCGTGCCTATGCCGGATCAACGCCTCGACGCCCTTGCCGAGATCGTGCAGCCTCAACGAGTTCTGCCCACCACGATGGAATTCGTCGACATCGCGGGCCTTGTCGCGGGCGCCTCCCGTGGCGAGGGCTTGGGCAACAAATTTCTCGCCCACATCCGAGAGACCCAAGCTATTGCCCATGTCGTGCGCTGTTTCGAGAACGACGACGTGACCCATGTCGATGGCTCTGTCGATCCACTACGTGATGTCGAGACCATCGATACCGAACTCGCGCTATCGGACCTCGACACCGTCGAGCGCAACATTCAACGCGTTGCCAAGCTAACCCGCACGGGCGACAAGGAGGCCATGGCTCGTCAGACCTTGCTGGAACGTGTACGAGATCATCTTGATAGCGGCGGAGTCGCTCGCGCCCTCGAACTTAGCGATGACGAGCGCCTCGTCGTGCGTGACCTGACGCTGTTGACCATGAAACCCGTTATGTATATCGCCAACGTTGACGAACAGGGGCTCCATGACGGCAACGCTATACTGGACCGCCTAATGGCCCATGCCGAGGCTGAGGGCGCCGTAGTCGTGCCGGTCTGTGCAGCCATCGAATCCGAGCTTGCCGAACTCGATACCGCCGAGCAACGCGAGTTTCTGGATGAGTTGGGTGTCGATGAGCCCGGTTTGAACCGTGTCATCCGGGCGGGCTACGGCTTGTTGGGCCTACAGACCTACTTCACTGCCGGCGTCAAAGAGGTTCGGGCCTGGACTGTAGCCGTCGGCGCGACCGCGCCCAAGGCGGCGGCCGTAATTCACGGAGACTTCGAGAAGGGCTTCATCCGTGCCGAGGTCATCGGTTACGATGACTTCATCGCCTGCAAAGGTGAATCGGGCGCCAAGGAAGCGGGCAAGTGGCGTCTGGAAGGAAAGGATTATGTTGTGCAAGACGGCGACGTCATCCACTTCCGCTTCAACGTGTAAACATCGGCTGAAGCCGCGTTGAGTGATTAGGGAAACGTTTGCCCAGGTGGTGAAATTGGTAGACACAAGGGACTTAAAATCCCTCGGCTTCGGCCGTGCCGGTTCGATTCCGGCCCTGGGCACCACATCATTCTAATATCTAAAGCGTTGACCGGCGTAAAAAACTGTAGGGGGTAGTCAATTAGCTCCTCCTACCCCACCAATATATGGGAATGTCGACATTCCAAACAGATCAGATCCATGATCTTCTCTTGTCGCGGGCCTCGATTATCCGCGAATATACCGTGAGGTTGTCAGCATGTTTCCAGACAATCAAGCCTGTGTGGCATACTTGGAACAACTGTGCTGGCCAGAGGGATTTGTCTGCCCAGCTTGTAACACACGATAGTGCCGCTACCGCGATATTGTTTTTGGACCTCCTGTCGCAAAAACGCCTCGCCTACGCGGCAGCTATTTGTTTGCCGCGACCGTCCTGAGTCCGTGACCTTGATCTACTTCCCTACGGTGCGCAGACCAAGATCACTACCACACCACAATGACTCTACGGCGCGTAAAGCTGAATTTAGATGATCTACACCCATCAGGCTCCGCCTTCCGGATTCCGACATCTAAATTCCGCCGCGTCTATCCCGCGTCTATCGCGGACTACTCGCCTTCGCGTCGCTCTCCATGGCGAGTAGTAGCAGTGGTGGCAGGAGGAGTTAATCAAAACTGCGCGAGCTGACCTTATGGCAACCGCTTGCGCCACAGTTCTTGTTTTGTGCGACCGTGCCACCCCTACCTCCATTGTGTCGGCTCGTTGACCTGAAATTATTGGCGTGACAGGCTGCGCAATCAGGGGCATATTGCGGTTTTTTAGACGGCAGCCACTGCATACCGGCGCCACCAGCGATTACCGAACCATGGCAATTACTGCAGCTAAGGGCTTTGCGGTGTGAACCAAGCTTATGGACGGTAAAGCTGCTATTTGAAGCGTGGCTGAATGTAGTTGGCGCCCACGCCTTTGTGCTATGGCAAACGTCACATTGCTCCGGGGTGTTGATGTGTCCGACCGACCTTGGCGTTGAATTATTACCGTTATAGTCGTGGCAATTTTTACAGACATGGGCTGTTTCAGGGCCGTGCACCCAGCCGCCGCCGACAAAGGTACCGGTGGTATGACAACTTCCGCAATCCAGTGACGTCGTCAAATGCCCTGGTGAGGGCGCGTCCGCCTTGCTCAGCGCGCCGAGCACGGAGCCGTTGTGGCAATCCGCGCATTTCTTGGACGTGACGTCGGTACTGCTATGGTCGATCGTGGTGCCGGCGAAGGTCGTACCGATGCTGTGGCAGATTCCGCAGTCCTTGATCGTCACGACATGGTTGGCGGGCTTGCCGGTTGCAAAGCCGGCATCGTGACACGACGAACAGTTGCCCACGATGCCGGCATGACTGAAGGTTGCGGGCAGGAAACCGGTGGTCTGGTGGCAGACCGAACAGTCTTCATTCGTCGGGACGTGGTTCGGCGGCGGGATCTGTCCCCTGGCCGTATTTCCGTCGTGGCAGGATGCGCAATTGTTCACGATCCCCGTATGGTCGTACTTGGCCCCCGCGAAGCTGCCTCCGGGCGTATGACAGGCGCCGCAGTCTTTGCCATTCGTGGACGGATGCGGTGGCGTGGGATCGTCCACAGTGCCGGTTGCATTGATGCCGTTGTGACAACTGTCGCAGCGCTGCGCCGTCAAATTGATCTTGCTGTGATCGAACACCGCACCGGCGAAGCTGCCGCCTGGGGAATGGCAGACAACACAATCTTCCGTGGTGACCGGGTGCGGCGGCGTGGCATCCTTTTTGCTACGGGCGCCCGGTATCCCCTGCTTCGTCGGCGTGGGGTCGAAGTGACAGGAATCGCAGCGCACCAAGGTGACCGCGGGGCTGCCGTGGTCGACGGAGTGCTGCGTAAATTTCGTCGTCGTGTGGCAGTACAAACAATCTGCCGTCGTAGCCGGGTGCGAACCGCCTTGGCTGGTCGTCGGTGTCATCCCGAGTGCGCCCACGTTATTGGGGCCCTTCACGGCGATCCAGGAACCGTTGTGACATGACACGCAGTTATTGATGATGCCCTTGTGCGTGAATGTCGACGCGCCTAGGCTGAATCCGCCCGCGGCATTGGTATGACAGCTATTGCAGTCCTGGTCGGTCGGTATGTGCGTGGCCGCATTCTTGACGATGTTTTGGTTGCTGCTGTTCGCCGTCGGCAGGAATTTGGCGATATGACATCCCTCGCAGCCGCCGGTGATGCCGGGATGCTGAAGGTTCATAAAGGTCGAGGACGACTTGAATCCGCCGACGTTCGTGTCGGCATGGCAGACGGCGCATGCGTTCAGGGCCGGGATGTGGTTGGCGGTCTTGCCGATAGCGCCGGCCGCGACGTATTGCGTTTTACCGCTGTGACAACTCTCGCAGGCGATACCGTTCGTGATGACGTTCACGTGCTGATACTGGGGCGTATTCTGCTTGAACGGTGCAGTACTGCCGTCGAGATTGGTCATCGTGTAGATGTGGCAGACGGCGCAATCCTGGCCGGAGGGGACCGGGATATGCGTGGTGATGTCCATGCCGGTGCTGATATTGCCGTCGTGACATTGCGCGCAGTTGGTATCGATGAAGCTGCTGACGCTGGCATGGTTGAAGATCGCGGGCTTGAAAGCGCCGGTCGTGTGGCAATCGGCGCAATCCTGGGTATCAGGAAAGGTCGCGATGTGACTAGGCAGCTTGCCGACAGTGATCACATTGTCATGACAGGCGTTGCAGCCGCTGGTGATCGGGAGGTTGCCGTTTGCGTGATCGGTGTGAT
>CAZASZ010000054.1:0-13655 GCA_964487925.1 uncultured Gammaproteobacteria bacterium | reverse complement strand
ACTTCCTGGAAGATCGTGATGATCTCCGTGGCATCATGTTTCTCGTATTGTGCATCCATTGTGAAAACGAAATAGATCCCACTGTAGACCGTGTTGGTCTCCATATGGTCGATCTGGAACTTCTTGAGTGCGCCCAGGCGCTCCTGGTTGGCGCGAAGGAAGGCTCCCCATGTTGCTCGGTCCTTCTCCGGATATAGGGCGGTGGCGCGATCTAGGTCGCCTGACTGGATGTCTTGATAGTACTCATTCAGGAGCTTGATCGCGCCTTGATTGTCCTCTGGCGACTGTCCGGTGCAGGCCGTCATCATGACGGCCACGATAATAGCTAGGACGAGCCGGAAGGTATAATGATGGTGGCCCTTCATACGTGATGCCCCCGTTTGCGCAAATAGGCCTTGGCGCTGAACACTGTCAGTGTCATTTCGAGGTCCGCCTCCCAGGCGTAGCATTCGCCAAGTGGCAGGGCCTTTGCTGAGTCTCCGATGACATCGATATCGTGGTAGGGGGTGTCGGCGTAGATGCGTACCTGCCGTACCTCCTCGATACTGGGCGTCAGATCGGCCCAGGCGTCATGAAGTACATCTTTCGGTCGCGTGATCGACCACTCGGCGATGAGCCGATAGTGCTCGGGTAGATCGCGGAAGGCCTCGGGCGTGCCTGTCTGAGGGAGGTCGTTGACCTCATCGCGGTGATCGGTATGGATGAAGACAATGAGCTTCGGGCGATGTGCAAGGATCGCGGGCGTGCGATTCTGGCCGGCAGGCATCCAGGACGAAAACGCGACATCAAAGGGAAAATCGACTTGATCGATCGTCATGTCACTGAGCTCGCAGCATTCCGGATCGTTGAACGGATGGATCTGATTGGGTCGGTCGGCCTCGTCATGCAAGGCAACGACCCGGACACCCTCTCGGCCCAGCAGGCTGCCGATAAAGCCGTTGCGCCCATGAACGTCGCAGACAAGCGGGTCATCGGCGACCTGCTTGATGCAATGGGCGATGCGATGGAACTCGTCGCGCAGGGGGTAGAAGGCCGCTACCGTGTGTGCGTACTTGACCGGGTCGCGATCGGGATTACTGAAAACCAACGCATGCAGCGGTAGGCCCGCGATCCGTTCCGCGAAGGGCAGGTCAGCCTTCCAGGCCGGATGGTCCTTTTCCTGAAACTCGATGATCCGGTTGAACATCTCGTTCGTGTAGGATTCCATGCCGCGCAGTCTTTCAAACTCCTCGGGAAGTTCCTGAGGGACGCTGTTGGCTGTTGAATTATCCATCATTTGCTGTCCCGGCCCGAGTGATAGGGTCTGCTGAGTTCGTGTACGGCGTCGATGAAGGTGCTGACCCGATCGGGATCAATATGTTGATGGATGCCATGGCCTAGGTTGAAGATATGCCCCTCACCATTGCCGAAACTCTCCAAGACCTTGGCGACCTCCACCCGGATGCGTTCGTCCGATGCGTAGAGGACGCAGGGGTCCATATTGCCTTGTAGGGCAACTCGGTCACCGACACGACTCCTGGCGTCGCAGAGGTCCAGCGTCCAGTCGATCCCGAGCGCGTCCGGTCCTGCCTTGGCCTGCTCCTCGAGCCAGGCGCCGCCACCCTTGGTGTAGAGGATGACGGGGACGGTCCGCCCATCGTTTTCCCGGATAAGTCCGGAGATGATCTCTTGCATATAGCGTAGTGAGAAGTCCCGATAGTCCGCCGGGGTCAGGACGCCACCCCAGGTGTCAAATATCATGACCGCTTGAGCGCCGGCGCGGATCTGGGCGTTGAGGTAGTCGCGGACGGCTGTGGCGACCACGGACAACAGTTGGTGCATGGCCTGGGGCTCATCGAACATGAGCCCCTTGACCTTACCGAAGTCCTTGCTGCTGCCACCCTCGACCATATAAGTCGCGAGGGTCCAGGGGCTTCCCGAAAAGCCGATCAGCGGGACGCGGCCGTCCAGTTGGCGACGGATAACGCGCACGGCGTCCATGACATAACGTAGCTCTACCTCGGGATCCGGCGCAGATAGGGCCTTGATGTCCCGAAGTGTCCGAACGGGTCGCTCAAAGCGTGGACCTTCGCCTTGATTGAAGGACAGACCCAGGCCCATCGCATCAGGTACCGTCAGAATGTCCGAAAATAGTATGGCGGCGTCGATGGCATAGCGATCCAACGGTTGCAGTGTAACTTCGCAAGCCAGTTCCGGATTCCGACACAGGTCCATGAAACTGCCTGCCCGTTGTCGGGTGGCGCGGTACTCGGGCAGGTAACGCCCGGCCTGACGCATCATCCAGACAGGAGTTTCATCGACGGGCTGCTTCAGCAGGGCGCGCAGGAAGCGGTCGTTCTGCAGCGCGGGCATCAGTTGGCGTCGCCGGTTAGAAAGCGATCAGCGGCCTCGGCTGCCTGGCGACCCTCGCGGATGGCCCAGACGACCAGCGACTGTCCACGGCGCATATCTCCAGCGGCAAAGACCTTGTCAAGAGAGGTCCGGTATTCCTCGGTATTGGCCTGGACGTTGCCACGGCCGTCGAGCTCGACGCCGAGGTCGGTCAGCATGCCCTCATGTACGGGATGTATGAAGCCCATGGCTATTAGGACAAGGTCGGCCTTGATATCGAACTCACTGCCTAATACTGTCTCCATCTTCCAGCCTCCGTTATCGTCTTTATTCCAATCCACGCGCGCGGCCTTCAGCGTTTGGACCTTGCCGTTCTCACCTGTAAATGCCTGGGTTGCGATGCACCAGTCACGCATGGCGCCTTCCTCCTGGGAGGATGAGGTGCGCTGCTTGTTGGGCCAGCTTGGCCAGGTTAGACCCTTATTCTCCTTCTCGGGAGGCTTGGGCAGGATTTCGAGCTGTGTTACGGACGCTGCGCCCTGGCGGATCGAGGTGCCGATGCAGTCCGAGCCCGTATCACCGCCGCCGATCACGACCACATGCTTGCCGGTCGCGGAGATCGTCTCGGCGTCGCTGACCTGGTCACCAGCCACGCGCCGATTCTGCTGGCGCAGGAAGTCCATTGCGAAATGAACGCCATCCAGCTCGCGTCCGGGGACCGGGAGATCACGAGGGTGTTCCGAACCACCGGTCAGCACTACGGCGTTGTAATCATTGACCAGTTCTCTAGCAGCAATATCCTTGCCGACATGGACGCCGGTGCGGAATTGCACGCCCTCGGCAGCCATCTGTTCGACGCGTCGATCGATCAGAGTTTTGGACATCTTGAAGTCGGGTATACCGTAACGCATCAGACCGCCTATGCGGTCGGCCTTCTCGAACAGCGTGACCTCATGACCGGCGCGGGCAAGCTGCTGAGCAGCGGCCATACCGGCCGGGCCGCTACCGACCACGGCGACCTGTTTGCCGGTCTTGCGGCTCGCGGGCAGTGGTTTGATCCAGCCTTCCTTCCAGGCGCGATCGACAATCCCGCACTCAATGCTCTTGATCGTCACTGGATTGTCGTCGATATTGAGCGTGCAGGCCGCCTCGCAGGGCGCCGGACAGATGCGCCCCGTGAACTCTGGGAAATTGTTCGTCGAGTGCAGGACCTCAATCGCCTCACGCCAGCGATCACGGTAGACAAGGTCGTTCCAGTCCGGAATAACGTTATTGACCGGACAGCCTTGGTGACAAAACGGAATACCACAGTCCATGCAACGGGCGCCCTGGGCGCTGAGTTCCGAATCCTGCAACGGGATCACGAATTCCTTGTAATGCTGGATACGTTGCTCGACGGGCGCGTAGCCGCGATCGTGACGAGCGATCTCCTTGAATCCGGTAGGTTTACCCATGAGCTATTGTCCTCCTTCAAGGCTTGCCTGGCGCTTAGTTTCGGCTTGCCGGTGTTGCATGGCCTGCAGGGCGCGCCGATAGTCGACGGGCATGATCTTGACGAACTTCGGCAGCATCTTAGACCAGTTATCCAGGATCAGCCGGGCGCGTTCGCTGCCGGTATAGTGCAGGTGATTTTCGATGAGTTGCTTGAGTCGTCCGGCATCGTGGCGCGTCATATCATGGCTGAAGTCGACCACGCCATGAGTCTCGAGATCGCCGCCCTGATGGTCGTGGGTCTCGAGAAGCTCATCTTCTTCCTGGATAGGTTCGAGTTCAACCATCGCGAGGTTGCAGCGACGCTGGAAGTCGCCTGCCTCATCGAGCACGTAAGCAATGCCGCCGCTCATGCCGGCGGCGAAGTTGCGGCCGGTTTCGCCGAGCACGACAACGATACCGCCTGTCATGTACTCGCAGCCGTGGTCGCCAACACCCTCGACCACGGCTGTGGCGCCGGAGTTGCGCACGGCGAAACGTTCGCCTGCCACACCGCGGAAATAGCATTCACCCTTAATGGCGCCGTAAAGCACGGTATTGCCGACGATGATGTTGTCCTCGGCGACGATGGGCGATTCCGGGGCCGGATAAATCGCGATCCGGCCTCCGGAGAGGCCCTTGCCGACATAGTCATTGGCCTCTCCGGACAACTCCAGGGTCACGCCTTGGGACAGGAAGGCGCCAAAGCTCTGTCCGGCGACGCCCTTGCACTTGATATGGATCGTATCGTCGGGGAGACCAACCAGACCATAGCGTTCGGCGACCCGCCCGGACAGCATCGCCCCCACGGTCCTATTGATGTTTCGGACCGGAGTCTCGATCGAGACAGGCTGACCATGGTCGAGCGCCGGCGCAGCCTGTTCTATGAGGCGACGGTCCAGGGCTTTGTCGAGGCCGTGATCCTGCGACTCACAGTGGGAGATCGCAGCGCCTGGGACCTCGACGCGGTGGAAGACGGCGGAGAAGTCCAGCCCCTTGGCCTTCCAATGGTTGATCGCGGAACGGGTATCGAGACACTCGCTACGACCGATCATGTCATTGAAGTGACGGAAGCCAAGCTGGGCCATGATCTGACGGACCTCCTCGGCGACCATGAAAAAGTAGTTGACAACATGGTCCGGTTGACCCGTGAAGCGGGTACGCAACTCAGGGTCTTGCGTAGCGATGCCGACAGGGCAAGTGTTGAGATGACACTTACGCATCATGATACAGCCCTCGACGATCAGCGGCGCGGTCGCGAAGCCGAACTCGTCGGCGCCGAGCAGGGCGCCGACGACGACATCGCGGCCCGTGCGCAGTCCACCGTCAACTTGCACCGCGATGCGACCACGAAGACGGTTCAGGACCAGCGTCTGATGGGTCTCGGCCAAGCCGACCTCCCAGGGCAGACCGGCGTGCTTGATCGAAGTCAGGGGGCTGGCACCCGTGCCGCCGTCGAAACCGGAGATCGTGACGTGGTCGGCATGGGCCTTGGAGACACCTGCTGCAACGGTACCGACGCCTACTTCGGATACCAGCTTGACGCTGATGCGTGCGCCAGGGTTGACGTTTTTGAGGTCGTGAATCAGCTGAGCCAGGTCCTCGATGGAATAGATGTCGTGATGGGGTGGTGGCGAGATCAGGCCTACACCCGGCGTCGAATGACGGACGCGGGCGATGACCTCATCAACCTTGTGTCCCGGCAACTGTCCACCCTCGCCGGGCTTAGCGCCCTGGGCCATCTTGATCTGGATGTCGTCGGCGTTGACCAAATACTCGGTGGTGACGCCAAAGCGCCCCGAGGCAACCTGCTTGATGGCCGAACGCAGGGAATCCCCATTGTCCAAGGGTTTGAAGCGTTCTGCGAGCTCGCCGCCTTCGCCGGTATTCGACTTGCCGCCTATCCGGTTCATGGCGATAGCCAGTGTCGAATGGGCCTCATAAGATATGGATCCGAAAGACATGGCCCCGGTCGCGAAACGCTTGACGATATCACGGGCGGGTTCAACGTCCTCGATGTTCAGCGGACCGCCGACGGGTTTTAAGTCGAACAGGCCGCGCAGGTTCAGAAGCTCGCGATCCTGTTCGTTGACCAGGCGCGCGAACTCGGCGTAGGTCTTGGAATCATTGGCGCGGGTTGCATGCTGCAGCGCCGAGATAGTCTCGGAACGCCAGATATGGGCCTCGCCCTTGACGCGGACCGCATATTCTCCGCCTGCGGGCAGCCGTTTGCTTGAGAGGGCGGAGGGCGCATAGGCGTCGCGATGCCAACGCGCGGCCTCTTCGGCGATGTCGTCGAGGCCGGCTCCACCGACCGGAGACATCGTGCCGGTGAAGTATCGATCGACGAAGTCATTGTTGAGGCCGACGGCGTCGAAAATCTGCGCCCCGCAATAGGATTGATAGGTCGATATGCCCATCTTGGAAAAGACCTTAAGCAGCCCCTTGCCGACGGCCTTGACATAGCGCTGATGGGCGTCCTCCTGGGTCAGGTCCTCCGACATCTGCCGGCAGTGGGCCGACAGGGTCTCGAAGGCTAGGTAGGGATTGATGGCTTCTGCGCCGTAACCTGCCAGCATGGCGAAGTGGTGGACTTCGCGCACAGCGCCCGATTCGATGACCAGTCCGGTCTCGGTACGTAGGCCGGCCCGAACCAAGTACTGATGGACGGCGGATGTGGCCAGCAGGATCGGGATCGGCAACTGTTCCGGCGAGACGTTACGGTCGCTCAAGATCAGGATGTTGTTGCCTTCCTCGACGGCCAGTTCGGCGCGCTTCATGAGCAGGTCGAGCGCCTCGGCCATTCCGGCGCTGCCGGCCGTTGCCGGATAGCAGATGTCCAGCGTGGCGGTACGGAAGGCACCGTCGGTCTGGGTATGAATCTGGCGGATGCGTTCGACATCGTCGTCGGTCAGCACCGGTTGATGGACCTCGAGGCGCATATGATCGTCGCCTTGATGCAGGCCTAGCAGGTTCGGCCTCGGCCCGATTAGCGAGACCAGCGACATGACCAATTCCTCGCGGATTGGGTCGATAGGCGGGTTCGTGACCTGGGCGAAGTTCTGCTGGAAATAGTTGAACAGCGGCTTGGCGTGGTTGGATAGCACGGCCAATGCATTATCGGCGCCCATGGAGCCTATGCCTTCCTGACCGCTCAATGCCATCGGCGCCATGAGTACGCGGATGTCCTCAAGGGTGTAGCCGAAGGCTTGTTGACGTTGCACGAGGTCTTCCCGGTCGGCCGGGGTCGATGTAGCCATGGCCGGAAGGTTCTTGAGCAGGATCTGGGTCTTATGCAGCCAATCACTATAAGGCTGGGCTGCGGCGAGCTGGTCCTTGAGTTCGGTGTCGTCAATGATGCGACCCTGTTCCATGTCGATCAGGAACATCTTGCCGGGCTGCAGGCGCCACTTGCGGACGATCTTTTCCTCGGGGATATCGAGCACACCCATCTCTGAGGCCATGACGACAAGATCATCGTCGGTGATGATGTATCGCGCCGGGCGTAGGCCGTTGCGGTCCAGCGTGGCGCCGATTTGTCGGCCGTCGGTAAAGGCGACGGCGGCGGGGCCGTCCCAGGGTTCCATCATGGCGGCATGGTATTCATAAAATGCGCGGCGCTCTTCATCCATGAGCGGATTGCCGGCCCAGGCCTCGGGGATCAACATCATCATGGCGTGGACAAGGGGATAGCCGCCTGCGACCAGCAGTTCGAGTGCGTTGTCGAAACATGCCGAATCGGACTGGCCTTCGGAGATCAGGGGCCAGAGTCGGTCTAGGTCGTCACCCAACAGTTCGGATGACATCGCATGTCGGCGGGCGGCCATCCAATTGACGTTGCCGCGCAGGGTGTTGATTTCACCATTGTGGGCGATCATACGGAACGGGTGGGCCAGGTCCCAGGACGGGAAGGTGTTGGTCGAAAAGCGCTGATGGACCAGGGCCAAAGCGGAATCGATGCGCGTGTCACGCAGATCACGATAATAGGCGTCCACCTGATCGGCCAGCAGCATACCCTTGTAGCAAATCGTGCGTGCCGAGAAGGTAGGGACGTAGAAACGCTCCTTCTGGCTCAAGTCGCTATTACTGACCGCGATCTCGACTATACGCCGGATCACGAATAGCTTGCGCTCAAAGGCCGACTCGTCCATGTCGGCGTCCGTTGCCGCGACAAAGAATTGTTTGACGGCAGGTTCGACGGCCTTGACACCGTCACCGAGCATGCGGTTATCGGTTGGCACGACGCGCCACCCCAGCACGCGCAAGCCTTCTTCCTCAGCCGTCTTCTCGAACAATGATTCGCACCATTCCATTTCCGAGGAATCCTGCGGCAGGAAGGCCATGGCGACGCCGTAGCGACCGGCATCGGGCAGGGCGATACCTTGGGCTTGCATCTCTTCACGCAGAAAGAGGTCGGGGAGCTGAAGCAGAATCCCTGCACCGTCACCGGCGCGCGGGTCCGCTCCGACAGCACCACGGTGGGTCAGGTTCTCAAGGATGCGCAGGCCTTGGCGGACGATGTCATGACTGCGCTTGCCCTTGATATGAGCTACGAAGCCGACGCCACAGGCATCGTGTTCATTGCGCGGATCATACAGCCCTTGAGCCTTCGGGCGACCGTGGAGATGCCGCTGTTCGGCCGGGGCCATTGCGTGTTCCTGATCTTGCATAATCGTATCTACTCCAAAAAATATGACCCCTGCCGAAGGCGTATCCGGCCAAAGACCGTTCACAGATCCCTGAAGACATTCGACCAACACCGGAATGAGCTGGGGGAAATCAGCCAGGGTAGCTTGGCATTAGCCGCCTGTCCGACCACCATGGACAAAGGCGGTAATTATAATGCTCACCTCGGTTCTATATCAAATGATCAAATTCGGGCGTCACCGGCGGCGGTCATTGCGCTAGTGCCCGATGCTGTAAATCACGTCAGCGCCCTAGTCCTTGCCGGATTCAGTGGTGAATTGCCAGTTGTTCGAGATTTGATTGCGCAGCTCAGCCTTGCCCCAATCGATAGTCTGGTGATGGCGGACTATAGCTGGGCGCCGTTGGGGATCAGTCGGCGGGCTATAAGGACACCTCTAAAACCTCGCTGGCCGCGTTGTAAACGCGCTCAAATGCGGGGCTGGGAAGCAGCAGACGCCGTGTAAACTGTGCTTTTTCGCGCGTTTACGCCTTGCCATCATCGGTTTGATCGAGTTTTTAGAGGTGCCCTATAGATTAACATCAGAAAACGTTGCATGGTTTAAGGCTCCCGTCCTAAATCGAGAAAACTGTAGTGCTCTATGGCTTCTATGATGCCGGCCGCATAGCTATTCTCAGCAAAATAGATGTGCTCGATATCTGACAATTCTGATAGCTCTTCGTTATGGCGATTGGCGACAATGACCGCCAGGGTATTGCCTCGCATCAAATCTTCGTCGGCTCCGGAACCGCCGGCAGCAAGGATGTTTTCCAGAGGAATATTCAGCTGTTCAGCGCACCAGCGCAAAGCCAAGCCCTTGGATGCTCGGATCGGCACGGTGTCGAGATACTGCCCAAAGGAAAAGATGGTATTTACCGTCTGATCCCGTTGCATCAGAATCTGTCTAATATCAAGCACGCTGGGCGCCAGCTCAGGGTCGATGAAATAACTGATTTTAAACTGTCCTTGATGTGACTTTGCCTGCAATTTCAGACCCGGCAGTTCGTTCAGAATTTCACGTACGGCTTCCGGATTCCACAGGTGATTGATATGGCGAGTCCATGCCATGTCTTTGGTCAGGTTGGGCGCATAGTGGATTTCGGTGCCAAGACTGCTGATCAATACATCAGGCTGCGGAATCTTGTATTCGCGGAGCATCGACAAAGCAGCGTCCAGACGCCTACCCGTGGCGATGCCGAAGCTGATCATTTTCTGATGCTGGCGCATAAGTTTCAAGAGCTCGGCCAGCGACTCCTTGTCCCCTATGAGGTTCTGGTCGATATCGGTGAAGACGGCTTGGCGTCGATACAGGCTTGGTCGCCGCGGCAGTTTCATACGTTGCAGCGGTTCAGTCTGCTCTATGAGGGGCCGAATGACATCCAGGTACTTCTCGGCATGTGTTTGCCAAGAATAGTGGTGCCGAACCCCCTTCAGGCCGTTATCGGCGAGGATGCGCCAGGCATCCTTGTCGCTCAGGGTTTTTAGCAGCACATCCGCCATCGCCTCCCGGTCCAGCGGATCAATCAAATACCCGTTGTGGCAATTACCAATGATATCGATTGGGCCGCCATCTTCGGTGGCAACGATCGGTACACCGCAGGCGGCGGCCTCGATCAGTGTCAGGCCGAAGGGTTCCGTCAGGGCGGGATTGATAAACGCACCTTTCGATAATGCGGCCAAGCGGTAAAGTTCAGGCACTTCGTCAGGCTTATGGTGCTTGGGATAGGCCACTTTGCCGTACAGATCAAACTGGTCCACGGTCTGCAGTATGGAATTCAATACCTCTTGTGCGCCACTATCCATATCCCGGAGGTCATCACGATTACCGGCTATAATCACCAAATTTGCCGCTTCCTGGAGGGGAGGCGATGCGCCGTAGGCTTCGATGAGCGCCACGATATTCTTGCGTGGGTCAGGACGGGAAAGCGCCAAAATCATCGGTTTGGCAGGTTCATCCAGAAATCGACGAAGTTCCTGCGCTATGGGACTCTCCGGTTCATTGCCTACAGGCGGAAAGAACTTCTCAAGGTCTGTGCCGGGCGGGATAACCTGCATTTTGTCAGGCTGATAGCAGTCATAGAGCCGGTATTGTTCTTCAATCTCCTGCTGTGTACTCGTTATCACCTGTGCGGCGACTCCGAGCGTCATCTCTTCAGCCTCAATACGCCGGGATATGTTGTAGGTGCTCTCGATTTCGCTGCGTGGCACTCCATTAGCCAGTAACTGTTTACGTTTGCTGCGTCCTAGTGAGTGACCCGTATGCACAAGCGGAATAGCGAGCTGATGGGCGAGTCGAGTGCCGACATAGCCGGCATCGGCATAATGGCTGTGAATAATGTTCGGCAGTCGCTTTTCGTCGTGCAGGTAGGAGAGGGCATTATCCGAAAAACTGTCCAGATAATCCCAAAGCTCCTCCTTCTGGGTATAAAACTCGTCACCGCACTCGATACGGACAATGCGAGCCTTTTCCGATAGCTGCTCGATAGCCTCTGCATAGTCGCTGCTGACTTTTGCATCCACAACCCTGCGGGTAAGAAGATCCACTCGCTCCACCTCGGGAAGTTCAGCGAGGGCGCGGGCCAGCTCGACCACATATTTGGTCTGCCCGCCGGTATCGGCGTCCCTGCCCAATTCGAGGTTATCACCACGGATCAGGCCGTGAATGCTGATTAATACAATATAGTATCTATCAGGCGAGTTGCTCATAGCCGTTTTTACTGCCTCCAGTCTCTAAGCCGGGCCTAAGTGAGTTGGGTCCGGATTCGTCATCTGTTTGTTGTAGCCGCTTGGCATCCTCAGGTGGTGTTTGGTAACCCAGTCCCGAGTGTGGGCGCTGTTCATTATAGTCCTTTACCAAATCCTGCTCATTTTATAGTTGAGACTGGAATCAGTTTTGGATCGCAAAAGGGTGAGTCTGTGTTTTCCCGTAGCGTGGTGTTACCTTATTCTGGATATTATTAACCCGGCAACTAATGTACATTGTTGCCGGGTTAATAATAAAGATGCCGAGAGCGTAATGGTAAAATCCAATGCCGAGTCATGTGAGCGCAACCGTGACCCTATTATGACGGTAATCGGGCCGTTGCTGGCAGATCGACAGGCCGTACTTGAGGTCGGCAGCGGCACAGGTCAGCATGCCGTCTGCTTCGCCGAGCGCATACCCCATCTAATTTGGCATGCCAGCGATCGTGTGCAAAATCATGACGATATCCGTAGCTGGCTTAGGGATGCGGAATTGCCGAATGTGCTGGGTCCAATTGAGCTCGATGTCCGGCAAGAGGTCTGGCCGGACATTAAGATCGATGCAGTGTTTTCCGCCAACACCGCACACATCATGCACTGGGACGACGTGATGGCCTTCTTTGCCGGGGCCAGCCGTCTCCTGGAGTCGGGCGGGTTGTTTATACTCTATGGCCCTTTCAGTTTCGGCGGTCAACATGTCAACGAAAGCAATGCCCAGTTTGATCTTCGTTTGAAGGAGAAAGATCCGCTCATGGGGGTACGCGATTTCGATGACCTGAACCGCCTTGCTAATAGGGCGGCGCTTGAGTTCGCACACGACTACCCCATGCCGGCCAATAACCATATTCTGTTGTGGCGCAAATGCTGATGAAAGGTGATGCCGTGGATCCGGAGAAGACCCCGTACGCACGTCTCGGCGGCGAGGCAGCGGTCAGAAAGCTCGTGGCGCGTTTTTATGAACTGATGGATACTCTGCCGGAGGCCCAAAAGATTCGCGCCTTGCATCCGGCGGATCTCTCCGGCTCGACGGAAAAACTGTTCAAGTTCCTCTCAGGCTGGCTCGGTGGGCCACCGTTATATCAGGAGGAGTACGGACACCCTCGTCTACGCGCGCGCCATTCGCCCTTTCCAGTTGACGAGGCCGCACGTGATGCCTGGATGCTTTGCATGAAAACGGCGTTTGAGGAGATGGATATCGAGGATGAACTGCTAAAGCAGCATCTGCTGCATTCGTTGTTCAAAACGGCCGACTTTATGCGCAATCAACAGGGCTAATAGTCTTCACCACCACTAGGAGACATCGGATGGTTGATGTGTGGGCGAATGCGAACCGGTATTGAACAGACCGATGTCGTCGATGGATGAAACTCCTATCAGTAATTATTGGCCGGTATTCCGCTGGTCATTTTTTATTGCACTCCTGTCGTGTTATTGGGCTGTCGGGTTTTATCCGTATACGTGGGTAGAGTCTGCGACATATTCCCGCAACGGTGCACAAATCGATGCATCGGGCAGAATGACCTTTTCGATGCCCGGGATAGCCATGGGCGAGCTCCCGTCGGGTTGGGTTGATGAGGTCAAGAATGGTAAACGTTTCGATCTGGAAATCACCGTAAAACCGTTAGTCTCAACGGTGACCAAATCGGCGACGATTTTCACATTGTCCGCCAATTTGACCGAGAGAAATATTGCTGTAGAACAGGATGAGAGTGGTTTTTTAGTTTGGGTAAGAACCTCGGATAGACCTTCAAAAGGGGATCCGTATTCTTTTGGCGGGATATTTAAGGATAAGGGGTGGCACAATATTCACGTGATGCTTATGCCCGACCTGATGGAGATTTATATTGACGGAAGTCGCCGATTATCGCTCAAGAAACCCTCACTAAATGCTTCCAGCTGGTCCTCGTCTTATCAAGTGACCTTAGGCAATGAGCAGTCTGGGAATAGGGCATGGTTGGGCGCCATGAAAACGGTGGTAGTCACCGTAAACGGAGAGCCTATGGACCTTCTTGACGACAACACGATGACCATTCCCAGGCAGCTGACGGAGAAGATTGGCAGCGTTCATGCCAACTGGATTCCATTTTCGGAACAGATCACGGCGCCGACACTACTTGATCGGGCAGTAAATCTATTGGGATTCATTCCGCTGGGGGTCGCGCCCTTGCTCTTCGTTCGAAAGCGCGTCGTTGTGATCGCTATTGTTTTATCTGCATTCGTCAGTATCAGCATCGAGTTCGGCCAGCTATATCTGGCGGCCAGAACCAGTCAAACGGATGACATTCTGTTCAATATCGGGGGTGGTTTCATTGGCGGGCTCATAGGGTTTTGGCTATTGCGCCATAAACCCCTCTTGATCGATTCCGTGATCGGTAGAATGAATATATCTGGTCGAAGGAAATAGTATTATATACGGGCCCTATCCGAC
>CAZASZ010000053.1:7353-13744 GCA_964487925.1 uncultured Gammaproteobacteria bacterium | reverse complement strand
CAGGCATTTGTGCTTGGGTGCTCGCATCCGGTAGCGGCGGTTGGCAATGGTTTAACGGCTGTGGCATCGTAGCGGGAAGTTATTAATTGTAGTGAAGGATGGTTGGTAGTGGCGGATCAAGAGCGCGAGATGACGGAAACGTTACATAGTGGCGTCAGTTTGGTGGATGTCTCTGAAGATTACGCCGGCCAGCGAATCGATAATTTTTTGAGCGCGCGTCTCAAGGGCGTCCCCAAGAGTCGTATCTACCGTTTATTGCGCAAGGGGGAGATCCGGGTCAACAAGGGGCGCGCCAAGCCTGACCGTCGCCTTGAAGCCGGCGACGTCATTCGCCTGCCTCCGATCCGCGTCAACGAAGTCGAGAACCGACGGCCGCCGGACTCCCTGCTCAAACGCCTGGATCAAGCGATTGTCTATGAAGACGACCAAATCATGGTCATCGACAAGCCTGCGGGAATCGCGGCGCATAGCGGCACTGGTGTCGAGTTTGGTGTGATTGAAGGTCTACAGGCCGGTCGCCCGGATATCCCTGGTTTGTCTTTGGTTCACCGACTCGATCGAGACACATCGGGTTGCCTGCTGCTTTGCAAGGACCGTCGTATCCTCCCGGAACTCAACCGCGTACTCGCCTCCGGCACCTTTGATAAGCGGTATCTCACCTTGGTGTGCGGCGCCTGGTCGGGAGGCCGCCAGAGCGTTCATGCGCCTCTGGCGTTGCGGCGTACCGGGGAGTCGAAGCGACGCAATGAAGTGGACCACGAAGAGGGTAAATCCTCGGAGACGGTGTTTCTGCCCAGGGAGCGTCTGGATGGCCTTACCTTGCTTGAGGCCCGACTGCGCAGTGGACGCATGCATCAAATTCGCGCGCATGCGGCGCATATAGGATTTCCTATCGCCGGTGACGACGAATATGGCGATCGGGCGCGCAATCGAGTTTTAAGGCGGTCCGGACTGCGCCGGTTATTTCTGCATGCCTTTCGGCTCTCGTTCGATATGCCCGGCAGCGGACAACGGATATGCGTTGAAGTCCCGTTGGCGAGTGATCTTGAAGCTGTGCTAGAGCGTTTGCGGGGTTCAGCTAGGTGAGCGCGGATAAGGCCTACCGCTTGATCGTTTTTGATTGGGATGGGACGCTGGCGGATTCCACGGCGCGTATCGTCGAGAGCCTGAGGTTTACGCTCAAAGCGCTGAACGCTCCGGTACTGGACGACGCACGGCTTAAAGACGTCATCGGGCTCGGCCTGATCGAAGGCGCCGGAGTCTTGATGCCTGAATCCGATCCTGGGTTTCAGGCGCGTTTTGTCGAAACCTACAGGAATTATTATCTTTCCGCCGAACATGGGCCGACGCAGTTATTTCCGAGGGCCTTGGATACCTTGACGGAGCTTGAACACCGAGGGTACTGGCTTGCCGTCGCCACTGGCAAAGGGCGTCACGGATTGGATCGGTCTTTGGAAGAAACAGGCTGCAAGCATTTGTTTTCATTGACACGATGCGTTGATGAATGTCCGTCAAAACCCCATCCACAGATGCTTATCGATATCATGGACGGATTAGGCGTCGATCGGGCCGCGACCTTGATGGTAGGTGATAGCGAGTTCGATATGTTGATGGCTCAGAATGCCGGTGCCGATGCCCTGGCCGTGAGCTATGGCGCCCATGATCGTGGGCGGCTATTATCCTGTGATCCCGTGGGTTGCATCGATTCTTTACCGGATATCATGGGGCATCTGGGGCGCGGGCCGTTGGTCTACGACGAACCTGACAATACTCGGAGCAGCGAATGATTTATGGAGAATACACGCATGACCGATGAACGAAATGGGGATCCCTGGCTCAGAGAGCAGGCCGTGCACAGAGATCGCGTCCATGACCGCGACTGGGAAAGGGGTACCCTTGAGCGGGTCCTGTTTGCAACGATCAAGGAGCAACGGCGCAGTCGGCGTTGGGGGATATTTTTCAAAGCCCTGACCTTCTTCTACCTGTTCGCTTTGCTCTATATATATCTTCCTGCATCCTGGAAGACTGATGGTATTCAGGGCGGGCGGCACTCCGCGCTTATCGAGATCCGGGGGGTTATCGCCGACGACGCCCAGGCCAGCGCGGACAATGTCATTGATAGTCTGCGCGATGCCTATAAGGACGACAAGACCTCGGGTATCATTCTACAGCTCAATAGCCCTGGCGGAAGTCCCGTGCAGGCGGGTCAGATCAATGATGAGATCGTACGGCTGCGAAAACTGCACCCGGATATCCCTGTCTATGCCGTGGTCACCGATATCTGCGCCTCGGGCGGTTATTACATCGCGGTCGCAGCCGACAAGATCTTCGCCGACAAGGCCAGTATGGTCGGCTCGATAGGGGTTCTTATGAACGGTTTCGGCTTTGTCGGCTCCATGGAGAAGCTGGGCGTCGAGCGCCGTTTGCTGACCGCAGGCAAACACAAGGGGATCATGGATCCTTTCTCACCGATGAAGGAGGAGGATCGTGCGCTTATCGCCAGTATGCTGGAGGGGATCCATCAGCAGTTTATTGATACTGTAAAGCGGGGCAGGGGCGATCGCCTCAAGGTGGATGACGACACCTTCAGTGGTTTGATCTGGACCGGAGAGCAAGCTGTGAGCCGAGGCCTGATCGACGGTCTGCACACCGCGGACTATGTGGCCAGGGTCTTGATCAAGCAGGAGCACATCGTGGACTTTACACGGCGTCGCCCTTATCTCGAACGACTCAGCGAACGCCTTGGGAGCCGCTTCCTCGGTGGCTGGCTGGGTAGCCGCACCGATGGTCTGTTACTCGAGTAACAGATACTGCCACTCCCTTCGCATCGCAGCCTCCGGCGTTGCGCGGGATAGGGAAGTTTTCAGGCCGAAAACTGGCAAACCATCCCTTAGTCGGGCTATGATGCGCTACATTTTATGAACTTGAGGGTGTTTGGTCGTGTTCGCAAGTCGAGTGGTTTTCAGTTTCCTGGCGGGGTGCCTGATCTCCGTTTCCGTTTTTGCGGCAGATGTTCCTGGCGATACCGGTGACGACATCGACTATACCGTCATGATCACTAAGCTTGCAGTCTTGGTCGATCAGGCCGATCGTTGCGGCGAATACTTGAACAATTTTGGCAAGAAGGCGCTGAAGTCGCCGCCTTGCGAAGAGTTTCATAAGGGATTTTATAAAGAATGGGCCGGACGCGACGAGCTCCGAGCCATCCTTGCCGCCGAGTTTGAGGCTGTGGAACAGGGGAAGCGCGCCTGTGACGAGGCCTGTAGCGCGCAGTTGCAGAGGATCGAAGAACTTCGCGTCACATTGACCTATTATCTCGACTATATGGACTTTGTGGTCGAGATGGATCAGATGGAGTAAGTGTTCGCTGCGGCATCGTTTGCGGTCCACGAGACCCAGGGGTACAATGCGCGGCGCCTTCGCTATCCAGTATGCCCGTAAGTGTGGTTGCTTGAATATCTTTTTAGAATAGTTGGTTGAGTAACTGATCTGATGCTAATTCACTTTTCGGCGTGCAGGGTTTCCTGGATACAGATTACTTTCTAATTCACTACATTTAACAACATTGTTGGAGATTTCCCCCATGGCCATCGAAAGAACCCTGTCTATCATCAAGCCGGATGCCGTTGCCAAGGACATCATCGGTAAGATCTATAGTCGCTTTGAGGACGCAGGTCTGCGTATCGTTGCCGCCCGTATGAAGCACCTGTCTCAAGAAGAGGCTGAAGGTTTCTACGCTGTGCATCGCGAGCGTCCGTTCTTCAACGATCTCGTGTCTTTCATGACCTCCGGGCCTGTCATGATCCAGGTTCTTGAGGGTGAGGATGCCGTATCCCGTCACCGTGCAATCATGGGCGCCACCAACCCTGAAAACGCCGAGCCCGGCACCATCCGCGCCGACTTCGCCAATAGCGTAGAGGAGAATGCCGTTCATGGGTCCGATGCCGCAGAAACGGCAAAGGTCGAGATTGACTATTTCTTCTCTGTGGATGAGCTCTGCCCCCGCACCCGCTGAAGGGCCATTGAACGCTGATATAAGGCCCAATCTCTTGGGCCTTGATCAGCCTGCTTTGTCCGCCTTCTTCGCCACTCTAGGCGAGCGGCCTTTTCGCGCCGCTCAGGTCATGAAATGGGCCCATCAGATGGGCGAGACCGAGTTCGATTCGATGACGAATCTGAGCAAGTCCCTGCGCCAGCGTCTGAGCGGGACGGCGTCGCTGGCATTGCCCGAGGTCGTGCACGAGCAACATGCCTCGGATGGGGTTCGCAAATGGCTGCTGCGGCTGAGCGACGGTAATGCGGTCGAGACGGTCTTCATCCCGGAGACCGATCGCGGCACGCTTTGTGTCTCGTCTCAGGTTGGTTGCACGCTGAACTGCAGTTTCTGCGCCACGGCTCGTCAAGGTTTTAATCGCAATCTTGAGGCCCATGAGATCATCGCTCAGGTTTGGTTGGCCAATAAGGCGCTAGGATGTTTCGAGGACGGTGAGCGTCGCATCAGCAATGTCGTCATGATGGGTATGGGGGAACCCCTGCTAAATTTCGACAATGTCGTTCAGTCTATGCGTATCATGCTTGACGATAATGCTTATGGCCTGTCCAAACGCCGAATCACCTTGAGTACGGCAGGCGTCGTCCCAGCCCTTGACCGCTTGCGGGATGCTTGTGATGTGAGCTTGGCGATATCCTTGCACGCCTGCAATGACGAGCTTCGAGATCAGTTGGTGCCGATTAACCAAAAATACCCGATTAAGGAGCTATTGGCCGCTTGCCGTCGCTATGTCGAATGTCAGCAGCGGCGCAGGGTCACCTTCGAGTACGTCATGCTGGCCGGTATCAATGATCGTCCGAGCGATGCCAAGGCTATGATCAGGATACTTGAGGGCATTCCCTCCAAGGTCAACCTGATTCCTTTCAATCCATTTCCCGGCACAGACTACCAATGTTCCGATATCTCGACTATAGATGCCTTTCGCAAGCGTCTGCAGGACGCCGGACTCGTAACCGTGATCCGCAAGACGCGTGGCGATGATATCGATGCCGCCTGTGGGCAGTTGGCGGGCAAGGTCCAGGACCGGACCCGTCGGAGTCTGCGCTTTACTCAATTTCCCAACGCACAGGCGGACTAACCCATGAAGCGACTCTTGATTGGGTGCCTAGCGCTGAACCTGCTCGCCTGTGGGGCAAACCCACCTCGTGAGGAAGATAGTCATAACCCCGCACGTATCAATGCGGAACTCGGCCTCAGCTATATGCAAAACGGCAATTATGACCTTGCCATGATCAAGCTCAAGAAAGCCTTGGCCGAGGAGCCCCGTCTGGCGGAGGCCCACCATTATCTTGCAGAGCTTTACCGGCGGACTGGTAATGAAGATGGAGCGATGGAAGAATATCGCAACGCCTTGCAGTTTGCCCCCGATGACCCACAAGTGCATGGGAACTACGCAATCTATCGTTGTGATCTGGGCGATTTCGAGCTTGCCGAAAAGGCCTTCGAGGAGACTATCGAGCTTTATCGTGACCGACGTCGTTTCGGTGTCCATGAGCAGGCCGCAGCCTGTGCCCTAAAGGCGCAAAATAACGCGTTAGCGGAGCGACATTTACGTGCCGCACTGTCAGGAAACCCCAAGTCTGCGTTCGCGCTGTTTCATATGGCGAGCTTGATGTATCAGGGAAAGCATTATCTGCAGGCGCGTGCGTTTATGCAGCGGCTGGATTTGGTGAACCAGGGTTCGGTTGAGTCCCTGCAACTTGGTGGGAAAATCGAACAGGCGCTGGATAATCCTGAAGGGGCGGAGGCATACCGTAAACGGGCTGCCGCCGCTACAAGTAAATCCGACGATAAGGGATCCGATAGACCATGAATCAGGAACACGACACGCAGTCGCCGACTGAGTCCGAGTCCTCCGTACAGCTGAACTTCGGTTCCGAGCTTCGGAGGGCTCGGGAGCATAGTGGGCAATCGATCGAAGACGTCGCGAGTGCCTTGTTCGTTCGGCCCAACTTGATTTCGGCCCTTGAGGTAGAGGATCTCTCTGTATTTTCTGCGCCGGTTTACGCCATTGGGCTGCTGCGCAGCTATGCACGCCTGCTCGATATTCCACTTGGCCCCTTGTTGGTCGCCCTAGAGACGATGGGGTCCGGTCATGAACCGCAGCTGACATCAGTCAGCAAGGTCACGCGCCCGGCTGTCGCAGGCAGGGGGCATCTCGTGGCGAGTTTGACCGGTGTTGCCGCTGTGCTGGTAATTGCCATGGGGGTGATCTTCTTCCAAGGTGGAATGGGGGGAGGAACGGACATACCCGAGTCAGCTATAGAAAACGTCGGGAGTGAATCTGGAGATGGCCTTGCCGACAGGGGTTTAAACTTAGCGCCCGACGCACCCGACGCA
>CAZASZ010000053.1:0-7253 GCA_964487925.1 uncultured Gammaproteobacteria bacterium | reverse complement strand
CCCGACGCACCCGACGCAACTCTGCCCGACGCTGGAATTGGCAAGGGTGCGATCATTGCCTCAGATGCTACAGGCGATGGAGCTCAGATGCCGGCTCAGAAAGAGGAATCTGAGGAGGAGGCCTCGCCGGCCGAGGACCCCAAGAAGCTGGAAGTTTCCCTGCTACTGATCTTCGATACCGATTCATGGGCGGAAGTCCATGATGCCGCGGGACGCCGGCTGTTGACGCGTGTTGGTCGTGCCGGGCAGAAGCTCAGTCTGCTTGGCGAGCCCCCGTTTGATGTCCGCCTGGGCTATGCGCCTGGGGTGCGTATCGAATACAATGGACAGCCCTATGTTTGGGAGCGGAATAAGCGCTCCCGGGTTGCGCATCTCAAGGTGGGTGCTGCTGCCAATCCCTGATATGTCCGGCAAGGGCGCGTTTTTCACCCCAGGCATGGACCAATCCATGGTGAGTTATGCAAGAAGTCTATAGACAGATACAACGTCGTAAGTCGAAACAGATTCGTGTAGGCGATGTCGCCGTTGGCGGCGACGCGCCAATCTCTGTACAGAGTATGACGAATACCGAGACCTGCGATATTGCCGCGACCGTAGCGCAGATTCGCGCTATCGCCGATGCCGGCGCCGATATCGTGCGTGTTTCTGTGCCGTCGTTAAATGCCGCCGAGGCCTTTGGTCAAATCCGTAAACAAGTTTCTGTACCGCTGGTCGCGGACATCCACTTCGACTATCGCATCGCCCTCCGGGTGGCCGACATGGGCGCCGACTGTTTGCGGATCAATCCGGGCAATATCGGTCGCGAGGACCGTGTCCGTGCCGTCGTCGACAGCGCACGTGATCACGGGATACCGATTCGGATTGGTGTCAACGCCGGCTCGCTTGAGAAGGATTTGCAGAAGAAATATGGCGAACCTACGCCGGAGGCCCTGGTCGAGTCGGCGATGCGCCATATCGATATACTGGACCGCCTGGATTTCCAGGAGTTTAAGGTTAGCCTCAAGGCCTCCGATGTCTTCATGGCGGTGTCGGCCTATCGAGCCATAGCGAGTCAGATCGATAAGCCCCTTCATTTGGGAATCACTGAAGCAGGCGGTATGCGCTCCGGATCAGTCAAATCGGCCATCGGCCTCGGCATGTTACTTGCCGAAGGCATCGGCGACACCATTCGGGTCTCCCTGGCCGCCGACCCCGTCGAGGAAATCAAGGTTGGGTTCGATATCCTCAAGTCACTTCATCTTCGTAGTCGGGGCATCAATCTGATTGCTTGTCCGTCCTGTTCCAGGCAGCAGTTTGACGTCATCGGCACTGTCAATGCCCTGGAGGCCCGTCTCGAGGATATCCGTGAACCGCTTGATGTCGCGGTCATCGGCTGTGTGGTCAATGGACCCGGTGAGGCGCGCGAGGCAGATATCGGCTTGACCGGTGGTTGTCCGAACCTTGTCTATATCGATGGTCAGCCTCATCACAAGATCGATCAGGAAGCCCTCTTGACCGACCTAGAACAGACGATAAGACGGAAGCTCGAAGCTGCTGGCGGCGCCGATTCTTCGGATAGCGACTAAAGGCGCGCTGGTATGGTTGGTATGATCAAGGCAGTTAAGGGCATGCACGATATTTTGCCCGATCAGTCCGCACGTTGGCTGGCATTCGAGCGTATCTTCGTCGAGCTTGCCACCGCCTACGGCTACAAGCAGATCCGAATGCCGCTTGTCGAGCAGGCCGAACTTTTTAAACGGACCGTGGGTGAGGCAACCGACATTGTAGAAAAGGAAATGTACAGCTTTACCGATCGTAACGGGGACTTCCTGAGTCTGCGACCGGAGGGCACCGCCAGTTGCGTACGCGCCTGCATCGAAAACGGTCTGTTGCGTCTTGGCGCTCAGCGGCTTTGGTATGGCGGCCCCATGTTTCGCCGCGAACGCCCGCAGGCCGGGCGTTACCGTCAGTTTCACCAATTCGGGCTTGAGACCCTTGGCATACCGGGACCCGACATCGATGCCGAACTCGTCATTTTTACGCATCGGCTCTGGCGAGCATTGGGGATTGAAGGCCTGGAGTTGCAGATTAATTCGCTGGGCACCATCGAATCACGCGCCGGCTACCGGCAACAACTGGTGAACTATTTTGAGGCTCACTTCGATCAGCTTGATGCGGATAGCCGACGGCGCCTGACGACAAATCCCTTGCGTATATTGGACAGCAAGAATCCCGGCATGCAGGCGCTTATCGAGGCCGCACCCATGCTATCCGAGTATCTCGACGAGGTGTCACGGCGTGATTTCGACGATCTTCAGGCGATACTGGATAGCGCCGGCGTCAGCTACCGGATCAACCACCGATTGGTGCGCGGGCTCGACTATTATCAAAAACTCGTCTTCGAGTGGGTCGGGGGCCTTGGCGCTCAGTCCACGGTTTGCGCGGGTGGCCGCTACGATGGGTTGGTGGATCAGCTTGGTGGACGGGCTACGCCTGCGGCGGGATTCGCACTGGGTGTCGAACGCCTGTTGGCCCTGATGGATAAGGGCATGGCACAAGGCGAGGGCGATGCGGATAGCCCCCATGCCTGCCTGATCGTTACGGATCAGGCCATGATGGGTGCGGGTTTTAAGGTTGCCGAGGACCTGCGTGACGCGGTCCCCGGGATCCGGCTGTTGACCAACTGTGGTGGAGGAAACCTCAAGAACCAGTTCAAGAAAGCAGACCGTAGTGGTGCCGCGATCGCACTGGTTCTGGGGCAGGAAGAGCAGCAAGCGAGCGAAATTTCTGTTAAATTCCTTCGCGAGGATCGGGCTCAGGCCCGTGTGGCTCAGGACGCACTGCCGGCATTTCTGAGCGAGAATGTAATTATCAAGCAACAGGATTAGTATGGCGAACTACGAGACAGAAGAACAACAACTACAGGCCATCAAGAACTGGTGGAAGAAGAATGGCAACGCATTGACCTGGGGCCTGATTTTGGTCCTTGGCGCACTGGGCGGTGGGCGTTACTGGATTGGTCACAAGCAGCAACTTGCCGAGGCGGCATCTATGGAGTTCTCTCAGTTACGTAACGAATTGCAGGCAGGGAACTACGAGGCCATCGATAAACGGGTCAAGTACATACAAGACAGCTTTGCGGATACGCCCTACGCCATACAAGCTGCCTTACTGAAGGCCAGGTCCGATGTTAGTCAGAACAAACTGCCTGATGCCGAAGCCGCCCTGCAGTGGGTGCTGGATCGTGAAACTTTGCCCGAAATCAAAGTGGTGACGCGCCTCAGGCTGGCGCGAATACTGGTGGCCGAGGGTCAGCAGGAGCGTGCTTTGAGTGTCCTGGATCAGGGGGATCCTGGGCCTATGCGTGCCGGATACGAAGAGGCCCGGGGCGATATCTACCGAGATACGGGGCGTATCGATGAGGCGCGGCTCGCCTATCAGAAGGCGCTCGTGGCGACTCCGCCGGACGGAGACCGTCGAATCCTTCAGATGAAGGTTGATGACCTGGGTGGCGCGGTAACCTCCTGATTACGATGCGCTGTCAGATTCCCATATTTAAGTGTGACTTCAGGGGCCTATCTGCGCTCATCAGGACTGGCTCGTTTTTCGGAATCCGATGCAGCTCTTTGGCGGTTCTCCTAGCCGCTTGCTGGGTAGTGATTCTGAATGGCTGCGCAACGACGGATGAGACCGCTCCAGAACCCTCGGCGCTCGCGGCGAACGTGCCTGCGTCTAAACAGAGGATTCTCTGGCAGCAGCAGTATCCTGTCGATAAGTTATCCGTTCTGGCGCTCGGCGGGCCTTTGATGCCAACTGGACCTGATGCCCGGATGCTGGTAACGCCAACGGATACAGGTATTCGGGTCATTGATGTCGTTCGTGGCAGGTCTCTAAGAGACAAAGACCTGTCCGGTTCGGATAATAACCCCATGCATATTGCCAGTGTGGGTACGCGTGACGATGATGTCTACGTCGCCAGCCTGGAGGGTGATGTCATTGCGCTCTCGTTAACGGATAGAGAGGAGCGCTGGCGGCAGGATTTGTCGGGGGAGGTGCTCAGCCAACCGGCAATATCCGATACCGCAGCTGTCTATCATACCGGGGATGGTCGTCTAGTTTGCCTGGATCGGGCCACGGGTAAGAAGCTGTGGGTATTTCGTGAAACGTTGCCTAGCTTGACCCTGCGTGGTACCAGCGCACCGGTCATCAGCGGGGATCGCGTGGTGGCGGGATTTGCGGATGGTCACCTGCTTGCACTTGATCTCGCCACGGGCGCCGTGGCTTGGGACACCATTGTCGGTGAGTCGAAAGGGCACTCGGCCTTGTCCCGGATGACGGATATCGATGCGGGTTTACTCATCGTGGACGACCTCGTCTACGCGACGGCCTATCAAGGGCGGACCGTAGCTGTTTCGCTTTCCTCCGGGCGGATTGTCTGGTCTCGCGACTTGGCCACCTATACCGGAATGAGTATATCGGCGGATCGTTTATTCATGTCCGGCCCAGACGGCGAGGTCTGGGCGCTAGATCGCAATACCGGAGAGATTCTGTGGCGCCAGAACACACTCATGTATCGCCGCTTGTCCGCGCCGGTTGCCTTTGATAATGGTGTTTACGTCATTGACTTCGAAGGTTATTTGCATCGCCTTTCCGTCCATGACGGACACCTCATGACGCGAAGGAAGATTGCTTCTGAGTCAGATCTCACGGCCGTGCTGTTGCGGATATCGGATCAACTGCTCGTCGCAGACTCAGAGGGAAGACTGTGGTTGCTCGATACGGGAGAGGCGGTGTGACCGTCGCACGAGCGCGACATTTTTTCCTGAAATTCCTGCTGGTGCAGGTTACGGCCTATTTGTTGATATGTTCCTCCGGCCTGCAGGCGGCAATCGGGACGCGCTGGCAGTTTGTGACTCCGCTGACGCGTATGACGGCGGTAGACGATGCGATATGGGACGGCAGTCAGTTTGTCTCGATTGGGGCTGGAGGTTACCTCCTTTCAAGTGCAAACGGTCAGCAGTGGCATACCCTGGCGAGCGGCACTGGTAGCGAACTCCATGCCATCGCGATCGATAGCAGCGGACGCTGGTTGGCTGCAGGCAATGGCGGGACGATCGTGGGCGGCCTCGATCAGCGGATCGGCTCGCCGGAGAACACACCGGTCAGCGTTGATTTGTTCGATATTGCCACCGATGGTTCGACTTTTGTCGCCGTGGGCAGCTCGGCGAGTTTGGTTCGCAGAGGGACCGATGGCATCTGGCTTCAACAGGACGCGCCCACGACCGTGATCGGGCGAGCGCTCAGATCAGTTGCCTGGCATAGCGGTCTATGGCTTGCCGTAGGAGACCAGGGGACGGCGCTGACAAGTCCGGATGGGCAGACATGGACTGTGCAGAGCACAAATTCAACAGTCGATCTTCAGGCCGTCATGTGGTCGGGAACCGCTAGCCTTTGGATGGCCGTGGGAAGCGGTGGGAATATTCTGACCAGTCCCGATGGTTCGACGTGGACACTCGCTTATACTGATAGTGCGGCCGTGACCTTCCGTGGCATCGGGGAACAGAGCGGTACGCTGTTCGTCGTCGGTGATCTGAGCCGCGTCTTGAGCGGGGCGATATCGGTCGGTTCGATCAACTGGCAGGCCGTCACGACGCCGCTGACAACAAATCTACAGCTCGAGACCGTGACATCCAACGGCAGCCGTCTGGTTATCATGGGGGAAGACGGAACGGTCCTATGGAGCGATGATGGCGGCGTTACCTGGACCGCGCAGCTGCCCGATTTTAATGCGCTAAACGACGTACTCTGGAACGGCACGCAATGGTATGCAGTGGCGAATGCGGGACATTTTTTTCAAAGTACCGATGGAATAGATTGGACATCGACAACGGCAGCGGTAGTTCCTACAAATCGTAATCTGAATAGCATTGCCTGGGATGGTAGTACTTACTTCGTTGCGGTGGACCTTCATACACTTTTCTGGAGTGGCGACGGGACGACTTGGAATCTAATGAACGTGACCTGTCCGACCAGTGGCGCTGTCCTAGTTCCGGCGCCGAGCTGCGACATCACGAGCGTCACATCGGGAAACCCGGCAAGCGCGACGAAACAGTTCGTTGCGGTTGGTTCCCTGGGGACAATTCTAAGAATGAGTTACAACGGAACGACCTGGGTCTGGGACGCTAGGGCTGCGGACCCGATCATGACCTCGGTGTCGTCCGCCGTGACGCCGGTTACTGGGGATCACCAACGACCGCTAATGCGCGATGTGGCCTGGCACGAGCGGTTCGTTGCGGTTGGCTACAAAGGGAGTATCTGGACCAGCCTCGATGGCGACACCTGGACCGTACGCGGTAGCGGTTTGACCGATGCTCCCTTGGAGAGCGTGGTTTGGGATGATAACCACGCTCAGTGGCAGATCGTGGGGCAGGGTGTGCAGCTCAGCAGCACAGATGGGCTCACCTGGACATTGGAGCGGGCCTTGACGACCTCCAGCGGGGACGGGCTCGCCTGGATCAACGATGCGACCCTACTCAGTGACCGTATCCTTGCGATTGGCCAGTCCGGTGTCATTATGACCAGTCCCAGTGGTGTGGAATGGACCGTGATCGATAGCGGTCAGGGTAATACCCATCTGCGCGCGGTCGATAATCAGTCTCAAGCGGCAGTGGCCGTTGGCGAAAATGGGCTGATCATGCTCAGCAGGGATTTCCCGGATCTCGCCGTGAGCGGTGGGGCGGGGGTTGCGTCGATTCGTCGGGACAATGCCATTGCCTACTCGTTTACGGTTCAGAATCAGGCCGGACTGGATGCCTCCGACGTACGCTTGTCATTGACCCTGCCGAGTGACGTCGATTTTACGCAAGCGCCCACGACCACACAGGGCAGTTGTACGACGATTGGTAGGCAGGTCAGCTGCGCGTTGGGGCCCCTTACCGCCACGGCCTCGGCAGTCGTCAATTTCAGTGCAACAGCAACCAAGGCTGGCACGAAGTCGTTCGTCGTATCTACGAGTAGCGACCAGGCCGATGCCAACGATCTCGACAATGTGAAGGTTTCATCCGTCACTGTCACGGCTGAATTGCCTGGCAGCGTCTCGGTCGGTTCAAAACTAAGCGGTGTCGGCGGACTGGGAATGGGGTCGCTGCTCGGCTTGTTGGTATTCTCATGGAGCCGTAGATTCGCAATCAGCGCCACAATCGCGTGAATCCTGGCTCGGTCCCGGTGTTTCAATGGCTCTAATTTTTATCAACGGTGACTAAGACTTATAAAAG
>CAZASZ010000052.1:0-14474 GCA_964487925.1 uncultured Gammaproteobacteria bacterium | reverse complement strand
TATAAAGATGGAAAATAATAATTCGATACTTAAAAAGACCCTGCTTTTCTTAGCGCAACACGGACTGAACGCAACCCCTAAGAACTATGCGGTTGCCTATAGCTATGTCTCAGCAGATAACATCGGACTCCAGGAGGACATGGCCAATGTCCTTAAAGCCAAGAGTCATTCGGTTGATGATGAGTTCATGGGCCAGTTGTATGAAAATTATCTCTTGCCTTCCGAGGTCAAGGAAGTAACAGAAATCCGGAAAACCTTGAGCGTATTGATCGCGCAGTCATCCGAGCAGATCAAAGAAGGCAGCGCACACACTCAGAACTACCAGAATGTGTTGACGGACAGTGCAGCCAAGCTTGATGCCGGTACAGAGGGATCGCAGCAACATGCGTTGGTGCAAGAACTTGCCGAACAAACACGCACAATGGTGTCCCATACACAGGTGCTACAGGAACGGTTGGATCAAACCAGTAGCGAAGTCGAGTCGTTACGCCAGGAGTTGGATAAGATGTCGATCGAAGCCAGCAAGGATCCGCTCACCGGACTCCATAACCGTCGAGCCTTTACCAAGGCGCTTGAAAAAGATTGTATCGATCCGGATATGACCTACTCAATCATCATGAGTGATATTGATTTTTTTAAGAAGTTTAATGACTCATTTGGCCATAGCACCGGCGATAGTGTTTTGTGCTACGTCGCCAAAAAACTTGAGAAATGTACCAAGGGTAAAGATTTCGTAGCGCGTTATGGTGGCGAAGAGTTCATTATACTGCTTCCAGAGACCGAATTGTCCGGTGCTATAGCGCTAGCAGAAAATATCCGTAAGACAATTGGCACCGCCAAAATCATGGTGGCTGGTACCGATAAGGTCATTGGCAGAATATCGATCTCGTGTGGTGTCGCCCAATATCGCGCAGGGGACCACGCCGAAGATGTCATTGCTCGGGCGGATGCCGCACTTTATGCCGCCAAGGAGGGAGGACGAGACTGTGTCAAATCAGAGACGAATGTTACCCCGACGGATGAGAATGCTCGTGCTCAGCTTAGCATCGGCGATCAATAGTGCCATTGAAGCCAGTACGCACAGGTTATTCGCGGATTTACTGCATGTCCGCTGTCTGTATATATGCAGTCGTTTTGAAAGCTAGTTTGAACAGCAGAAATTGGCCGGTTACCGCCTTTCGTACCACCCCTTCGAAGAATTAACCACCTTGACGACGAGCAACATCACCGGCACCTCGATGAGAACGCCCACCACTGTCGCCAATGTCGCCCCCGACTCGAAGCCGAACAGGCTGATGGCCGCGGCGACGGCCAATTCGAAGAAGTTGGAGGCACCGATCAGCGCCGAGGGGCAAGCGACATTGTGTTTCTCGCCCACCAAGCGATTCAGCCAATAGGCCAGCGCCGAGTTGAAAAAAACCTGAATCAGGATCGGCACGGCGAGCAAGGCGATAACTAGGGGTTGGTCGATGAGAGCCTTGCCCTGAAAGGCGAACAATAGGATCAGTGTCACCAGCAAGGCGGAAATCGACCACGGCCCGATCTTTTCCATGACCGTATCGAAATGGGCCTGCCCCTTGGTGAGGAGCAACTTTCGCCAAACCTGAGCGAGCGTCAGGGGTATGACGATATAAAGAACGACGGATGTCACCAGCGTATCCCATGGCACGGTGATCGCGGAGATGCCCAGCAATAGTCCGACGATGGGCGCGAAGGCGAATACCATGATCGTGTCGTTCAGGGCGACCTGAGACAGCGTGAACAGCGGATCGCCGTTGCTGAGTCGGCTCCATACGAAGACCATCGCCGTGCAGGGAGCGGCGGCGAGCAGGATCAGTCCGGCGATGTAGCTGTCGATCTGATCGGCCGGCAACATCGGCGCGAACAAGTTGCGCACGAACAGCCAGCCGAGGAAGGCCATTGAGAAGGGTTTGACGAGCCAGTTGACGAACAGCGTGACGCCGATCCCGCGCACATGCTGGCGGACCTCATGTAAGGCCCCGAAATCAACCTTGATCAACATCGGAATGATCATGACCCAGATCAACAGGCCGACAGGAACGTTGACCCGCGCGATCTCCATTTTGCCGAGCGCATGAACCGGAACCGGAAAGAACTGCCCGAGACCGATGCCGGCAACGATGCATAGAAACACCCAGACGGTCAGGTAGCGCTCGAACAGGCTCATCGGCGCTCCGGTCGCGCCCTTGGCTGTTACTTCACATTGGACTGACATGTGATCGTCCTCCCTACAGGCCGAGTGCTTCACGGACAACGGGCGCCAGGCGTTCTCTGATGTCGTCGCGCACAGCGATAAAGCTGTCCAGCGGTTCACCGTGAGGGTCATGGAAGGGGATATGAATACGCGGCACCGGACGTGGGAATACCGGGCAGGTTTCCTTGGCGTTGTCACAGACCGTCACGACAAGGTCGATGGCCTCACTCAGTACAGTGTCGATATCCTTCGGATGTAATCCCTCGGTAGGCAATCCGGCGAGGCGCAAGGCCTCGATCGCGCCATCGGCGACCTTTGGCTGCGGTCGAGTGCCGGCGGATAAGGCGTGAACTTGGCCCGCCAAGTCTTGGTTGATAATGACCTCGGCCATTTGCGAGCGACAGGAGTTGCCGGTACATAGCACCAGCACGGTTTTCGATGCGGTCATTGCTTTCACCTTTGGTCGCTTGGCAGGCAGGGTTTGCCTTGGCAGCAGTTATGGGTCAGGAAATCGAGTAGCGATTCCATCGTGCCGTAGGCGGCCGAGTAGCGGATGAAGCGGCTTGCACGTTCACCCCGTATCAGCCCGACCCGGCTGAGGTGGGCAAGATGGAAGGATAGGGTGGGCGCCGGGATATCGAGTTGTTCCCCGATGGCGCTGGCGTTCACGCCATCCGGTCCTGCTTCTACCAGGAGGCGGAAGATGGCGAGGCGGGATTCGTGGCCGAGGGCGGCGAGGAGTTCAGTGGCACTTGATAATTCCATAATTCGAATATTATCGAAAAATAAGAGGGAAGTCTATCGTTTTCGAGTCCCTTTTCGTGGGTTAATTTATATAAGCTACACATTAAATAATTGTATTCATATTTAATGATATGTATAGTGGGCCTGCGGTAAGCAAGTCAGCAATTTTAGGGCCCTTTGAACGGTCGAAGGTCCCGTAATATGAGGAGGATAAAAGATGAAAAAACTATTGGCTGTAATGATCACGGGTTCCGCACTTGTCGCGTCGTCCGCCGCATCGGCTAACGATTGGACCTTTCTGGCTGGCGTTGAGCCCGGATATAAGTCCGAACACACTGTATCCTTACTATTCGGGCGCATGTCTCCCGGCACCACTGGTATGAAGGACGGCAACATCGCCGGTCTTGAATTGTCGCTGAATTGCCCCCTGCTGCAGCCGCCGACCAATCGTATCCGCCAGCAGATCAGTTATACCCAGTACGACGAGTCGGGCGTTAAAATCAAGAACTTCGAGATCAATCCTCATTATGTCGTTGAGGTTAGCCCCGGCCTGGAACTGGGCGGCGGTCCCGGTCTAGCCTATGTTACGGCCGATACTGCGGCCAAAGACCCGGACTTCTTTGGGTTTAACCTCGGGGTGTCTGCACACTATCGCGGCATGGGTCCGGTGTTCATCGGCGCGGAATACCGCTATCAGTTCACGACCGAAGAAGACTTCGGTAACGGCCTTAAGGATAACCTGAACAACGGACGGTTTGATATCAAGGTTGGTTACGATTTCTAGCCGTCGCTGATCGAATCATAATCGTAAGCTCGTCCCCATGCGGATGGGGCCGAACACCGGAACGGAGGGAGCATGGATGCCCTCCGTTTGTTTTTGCGGAACTGGAAGGTCGATGTAGTCGGACGGCGCAGATAGCCGTTCCCGACAAAATTCTGCTTGCCGTTTCCGTGGTCCGTGCGGACCGTCTTGTCGGTCAACGCAATGTTGAGCTTCTCGCGCACAGCCATCCCTCATAAGTCCATTTAAAGGAAATTCCAGATATCATCTATCGTCTAGTTACCGGGCGTAGTTTTGCGCCACGGCACTTTGTTGCGTAGCATGTATCCGTTTTCGCGCGGCGTGGTATCTCCTTTGGGAGAAGCAATGGTTGCATAGAAATGGCGAGGCATTGGTGTTCAACAGCGTTTAATCGACGGTGTGAGTAATGAGTAACGAAAATACGGTTCAAGTCTGGGACATATTGGTGAGGGTGTTTCACTGGTCTTTGGTAGGCGCCTTCGTAATCGCCTATATCACCTCGGAGGGTGAAGAGACCTTGCATATCTACGCCGGATACGCGGTACTGGGGCTGATTATCTTTCGTGTGTTTTGGGGGGTTATCGGTACGCGATATGCGCGTTTCAGCGACTTTGTCTATTCACCGTCAGCCGTTATCCGGTACATCAAGAGTTTGCGGAGCGGTCAGCCGAAACATTATTTGGGGCATAACCCAGCCGGTGGTTGGATGATTGTCGCCTTGTTGATTGGTCTGTTCGCCATATCGATCAGTGGGCTCAAGCTGGATGCCGCTGAAGATGCCAGGGGTCCCTTGGCGGGTGTAACAGTCGATCTGTCCGTCGTTAAGCAGGCCTATGCCGACGAGGACGAAAGGAAGGGCAGGGGGCAGGGCGAGGAGTTTTGGGAAGAGCTCCACGAGACGGCAACGAATTTGACCTTATTGCTGATCTTTCTGCATATCGCCGGCGTCGCGATATCCGGAAGGCTACACAACGAGAATCTCGTTAAGGCCATGATCACCGGAAAGAAACAGGCCTGAAACACATTCGGATGGCCGCCATTCTTCACCGATTGGCGGCCACTCCCACCTGAACTATTCTTCACCTCCCTCGCAGCAGGGAGTACCATTATTCGTCATGCGTGCATTATCTGAATTTAGCGTCTGCACCACAGTTTTCCCCGCCGGTTGCAGTCCTTGTCGACGGCCCGACTATTGCCTGTGATTCGTAGCTTCAATATAGTGTCGCCTTATCAGCGTGCCATTTGCCCTGAATGAATCAGAGTATCCCCGGAAGATTAGGGAGAGGGATACTGCAAGCGCGCTAGGTCACTATCCTTCACGGACTTAGGCGGTGGCTCCTAATAGTTGACTCTTGGTACGCGACACCAGCATCCCTAATTCAAGAAGACCAGATAATGACAATCGACGCTGAATACGAACATTCTAGGCTGGTGGGAACCCGGTTCTTGGGGCTCGCTCCTTTCCTGCGCATGAGTATTGAAGGCGCGGATATGACCCCCATCGGGCAAGAAATGCTCGGCAACGCCGAATCCAATGCCGATGACGCCAATCTGTGGATGAATCTGTCCACGGTCATGCAGTGCCTCGGGCAGCGTGATCTCGGTTTGGCCTTTCAGAACCAGGCCCTGGAGATCAGCCGGATCTACCGCTATCACGCTGCCTCGCAACCTGCTCGTGCGCGGATATTGATGTTGGTTGCTCCGGGTGATTTAGCGGAAAACATGCCGCTGGATTGTCTGCTTGAGCGAAGCGATATCGATTTGGACTTTTACTACCTCAGCCGCGGCACCGGATCACCGTTCTCTGTGCCGCTGCCCGACCATGATGCTCTGATCGTTGGTATCGTCGAGTCCGACGTGAATCGGGCGCTGCTCGCATCCTTGGAGCAGCTGTTAGCCGATTGGCCCAAACCCGTGATCAATGCCCCAGGAAAGATTCCGGCGACGGAAAGAGGCGTGGCGAGCGCGCTGCTGCAGAATATTCCAGGTCTGTTGATGCCTCCGACATTGAGGGCGTCCCGAGAGGAGTTGCAGTCAATCGCCTCTGGTGTGATGCAACTCCCTGAATTGTTCGATGACTGCGATTTTCCTATCATCTTGCGTCCTGTCGGTTCTTACGGTGGACACGGGCTTGAGAAGATCGAGGCGCCGGAGGCAATCTCAGATTATCTGGCCAGGGTAGATGGGGCGACGTTCTTTTTTTCCGCTTTCATCGATTACAGCGGTGCTGACGGCCTGTTTCGGAAGATTCGCATTGCCTTGATCGACGGTGTCCCCTTTGCCTGTCACATGGCGGTGTCCGCGAACTGGATGATCCATTACGTAAACGCGGACATGTATACGGATGCGCAAAGGCGAGCCGAAGAAGCCGTCTTTATGGCCGATTTTGATGCCTTCGCCAAGCGTCATCGAGCGGCGCTGCACGCCATTTACGAACGGACAACTTTGGACTACGTCTGCATCGATTGCGCGGAGACCCCAGACGGCCAGCTTCTGGTGTTCGAGATCGACCATGTCATGGTAATACACGCGATGGATCCCGAGGACATGTTCCCCTATAAGCAGGCGCATATGGGTAAGGTTAGAGACGCATTTCGAGAATACATCTTCCAGCGAATGGCCGCTGAAACGGCCGATTTGCCTATCAGTGAATCGGCCGTGTCCTAGTCGTTCGGCATGAATTCCAATAATCGCTTGAACTTCTCCGGCGGTCCGGGGGTGTTGCCGGACGCCGTGTTGCGACAGGTTCAGGAGTCGATCATGGAGGTGCCTGGCGTCGGACTGTCGATTCTTGGCATCAGTCATCGTTCCGATTGGTTCGCCGAGGTCATCCGGGAATTGGAGACCAACATCAGGGTCTTGCTGGGGCTATCCAAAAACTACCACGTCCTGTTCCTGCAAGGGGGTGCTACCCAGCAATTCTCAATGGTGCCGATGAGCCTGTTGCGGGGACAAGCGCACGGAGCGGAATATCTGCATACCGGCTATTGGAGCGGCAAGGCCATCCCCGAGGCCCGTCGCGAGGGACCGGTTCGTGTTGTTTGGGATGGTGGAGGCGACGGCTTCAAGCGGCTCCCACGTGAGGATGAACTGGACTTCTCCGCGGATGCGTCCTATATCCACTATGCCTCCAACGAAACAGTGGAGGGACTGCAATTCCATCGCGTCCTGGGCAGGGATGATGTCCCTAGGGTCTGCGATATGTCTTCGGATTTCTTGTCGAGACCCTGCGAGGCTGATCGCTTTTCGTTGATATACGCCCATGCGCAAAAAAACATCGGTCCGGCCGGTGTGACCGTGGTCCTGATTCGAGACGAGCTGCTCAATGTCGCCCCGGAAGACCTCCCCGGCTTCCTGGATTACCGCAAGCAGGCAGAGGCTCATTCCACACTCAATACGCCTCCGGTATTCGCGATCTATGTCGTACTCCTGCTCACGCGTTGGCTGCGCCACGAGATCGGTGGCTTAGCCCGGATGGGCGAGATCAACTGCGAAAAAGCGGCCTTGCTCTATAAATATCTGGACCAAAGTGACGGCTTTTATCAGAGCAGGGTGCTGGAAGCCGGTAATCGCTCGACCATGAACGTATCTTTCAATCTCGCCACGGCGGACATGGAAGCGGCCTTTCTTACTAAGACCCAGGCCGCAGGGTTTTCCGGTCTGTCGGGCCACCGTTCCGTCGGTGGTATCCGGGCCTCCCTTTACAATGCTATGACGCTGCCCGCAGTCGAAAATCTCGTCGATTTCATGGCCACATTTAGGCAGGGGCACAGACGCGACCTCTGACGACCTGTTCTCGCTTCTCATATCGGGTCAGCGCGCTCGCGAATTTCGGTGCAAATGGGGTCACCATCGGTGAGATCGTCAAGGCAGGCGTCAGCGCCGGAAAAGACCGAGCTGACCCTCGGTATTATGGCCTTGACCGACTGCGCGGTGCTAACGGCCTTTTTTTCTTTGGGGCTAAACGGTAATGCCGTTCACGTGGGTTTTTTTATCTGAATTTGTTAACTGAAAAAGGTAATCAAATGAAGCGAAGTTTCCTTCGATTTGAGGGCACGGGATCTGTGACATTAATGGCAGCCACACTGTTGGCAAGTTCTAATGTTGTGGCGGACGAATTCAGTTCATTGGCTGAGGCCGTTACATCGGGTAAAGCTGCGCTGGATCTGCGTTACCGATTTGAGATGGTGGATCAGACTGGGGTGAGCAAAAAAGCAAAGGCCTCGACGTTGCGAACCCGCTTGAATTACGCCACCGGCAGTTATCACGACACCAGTGCGTTCGTAGAGCTGGACGACGTGAGCGTCGTCGGCAGTACTCAATACAACGATGCGACCGGGCTGTCGAGCGCCAAGATCGAGTATCCCGTTGTCGCCGATCCGACAGGGACGGAAGTCAATCAGGCTTACCTTGGATACGCTGGTCTTGCCGAGACCACGATCAAGTACGGGCGTCAGCGCTTGATTCTGGACAACGCGCGTTTCATCGGCAATGTCGGCTGGCGCCAGAACGAACAGACCTATGACGCCGTCACCCTGGTCAATAAGTCCTTGCCGGTAACGACCGTCGCGTACGGATACGTCAACAACGTGAACCGAATCTTTGGCGAGGACTCGACCAAGGGCGATATCGATACCCACGCCCATCTGATCAATCTCTCCTACAGTGGTCTGACTGCCGGCAAGTTAAGCGTCTACGGCTATCTCCTCGATCTGGTCAATACGCCGACGGCATCCACCAAGACATTTGGTGCACGGTTCAGCGGTAGCGCGCCTGTCGCTGCGGATACCAAGGCACTTTATACAGTCGAGTATGCCAAGCAGAGCGATTACAAGGGTGGCGCGGCGACCATAGACGCCACATACACATTGGTGGAAGTTGGCGCAGCAAAATATGGTGTGACGGCGAAGCTTGGACATGAGTCGCTCGGCGGCGACGGTGTCTACGGGTTCAGCACGCCACTGGCTACCTTACATGCCTTCAATGGTTGGGCGGATAAGTTTCTCGCAACCCCGGCCTCCGGGTTGATAGATACCTATTTGAATGTGTCGGGGAAGGTTTCCGGCGTAAAACTCATGGCCGTCTACCATGACTTCAAGGCCGATTCCGGCAGCGCGAGTTACGGCACTGAAACGGATTTATTGGCCGCGAAAAAGTTCGGCAATTACACATTGCTGGCCAAGTACGCGACCTATTCCGCGGACACCTTCGCTACTGATACCAACAAGTTTTGGTTTATGGGGCAGGCGACATTTTGATGGCAGCAGTCGGTGCCCAACCGTTGAAGGGCGCAAAGCGGGGTTTACTGCAGTAATGGGATCTTTTTGCAAAAAAGCTTTCACTGACCTGGGTCCGCAGACGCTCAATCACCCAATGGATTAGCGGGAGGCCATGAATCTCAACGAATGCCTTGTCGTGGCCCCTCATGCGGTGCGATTGGCCACCCGCCAGAATTATAGCGCTGACGTGTCCACGGGCGGGCGAGGGCGTCAATCGAATAGTGTCTCTAGCGGTAGGTAACGCACCATATCACCACGTGCTACGCCACTGTCTTCGGGGATACAGGCCAGGCCCTCGGCCCAGGCGAGCGAGTTCAGTACGCCGGAACCCTGGTGCGGATAGAGTTGTACCCCATCGCCATGTTCTTTATCTGTAACGAGGCGCGCGCGTAGGTATTCACGTCGCTTACGACCGTCAGGGCGCTCGAAATCAGCCCGTGCCCACATGAAGCGAGGCGCTTGGTAAGGTAGTCCTTGACTCATGAGCAGGAACGGGCGCGCATAGAGACAGAACGTGATGAACATCGAGACGGGGTTTCCCGGCAGCCCGATGAACGGGGTCTCGCCAATGTGACCGAAGGCCAGCGGCTTGCCAGGCTTGATGGCGATGTTCCAGAGTTCCAGGTGACCCAATGCTTTCACTGCGGTGGGTACGTGGTCTTCCTCGCCCACGGATACGCCGCCGCTGCTGATAATGACATCCGCCACCGTCTTCCCATAGGCGAGTATCTCGCGTGTGGCGAAAATATTGTCCGGGGCATCGCCCAGGTCGATGATCTCGCATCCCAGGCGCTGTAGCAGACCGGTTAGCGCATAGCGATTCGAGTTGTAGATCTTACCCGATGCGAGCGGTTGTCCGGGCGGCATGAGTTCGTTACCCGTAAAAAAAACCGCTACCCTTAGTCTCCGATACACGGGGAGCCTGTTGAACCCGACAGACGCGGCCAAACCGACATGCTGCGGTTGTAAGCGGGTTCCCTGGCCCAGGAGTTTGCTGCCATGCGCGATATCCTCGCCACGTCGACGGATGTTGCTGCCGGGCTGGACAGGCGTTGAAATGACAACGTCATCCCCTTCGCGCCGGCAGTCTTCCTGCATGACGACTGCATCCGCGCCTTCCGGGATGGGTGCGCCGGTAAAGATCCGCGCCGTCGTACGGGGCCCTAGCTTGGCGCCCGTTTGCCCTGCGGGGATACGCTGTGCGACCCATAGGCGAGTGTCAGCCTCGGCACAATCCTTGGCGCGGATAGCATAGCCGTCCATGGCACTGTTATCAGCTGGCGGCACGTCTATCGGGGCCGTCAATGTTTCGGCAAGGATACGGCCATAGGTTTGCGCCAACGGCACCCGTTCCGTCTCCTGGATGGGTTGCGCGGCGGCGCGTAACAATCGCAGGGCCTCTTCCTCTGGAACCGAAACAGGCTTTCCTTTATCGCAGGAATTGTCCACGTGTCGTCAGATCTCCTTGAGTCTTGGTATGAGTTGGACGAGATTACAGGGCCGAGTGTCGCTGTTGAGCTGAAGCGCGATCAGTTGGTCCCACGCGAGTTCGCAGGCGCCCGGTGATCCCGGGATACAAAAGATAAAGGTACCATTGGCGATGCCGGCAAGCGCACGGGACGCGATG
Source organism: uncultured Gammaproteobacteria bacterium (assembly GCA_964487925.1). Lineage (GTDB taxonomy): Bacteria > Pseudomonadota > Gammaproteobacteria > SZUA-140 > SZUA-140 > RI-283. The sequence goes on along the minus strand of CAZASZ010000052.1, from coordinate 3,807 downwards.
GTCGATGTCCCAATATCGACGTACGAAAGCTGACGAAACAGTTTGCCAAATCCCTCGATCTCCTCGTCCAGCAGTACCCTCACGGCCTCTGGCGTGCCGTCACGGCCGGTCAGGCCGGTCCCTCCGTTGACAACGATGGCGTCGATGCTTTTATCGATAATCCATTGACCGAGCCGGGCGCGGACGTGGTGAATTTCGTCGCGCACGATAATGCGCGCGCCAAGCGAGTGGCCAGCCGCCTGAATGCAGTCGGCCAGTAGCTGTCCGGAGGTGTCGTTCTCTGCCGTACGTGAATCAGAGACCGTGAGCACGGCGATGTTGATTGCGATCAAAACGTACTTTCCATGGGTAAGGCCTATGGTATGAGGTCACAGCAGTGCTTTTCTACGGTTTTGTGAGAATAAACCGCAAATGTCGCGCTCGCAATATTAATAAGTCAGCGGCCGGAAGATGTGAAGTTTGACCAAGCGCCGCGAGGAATTCGCCGCAGCAGGCGGGTATTCGGACGTTACTTGTGCGAACAGGAAAGTTTCGCGAAAGTGATTTGGGGCAAGGGATTGAGCCGCATGCCGTCTTGGATTCTATAGCTGACTTAGCGGGGTGGTGGGCGGAGATGGGTTTGTAGAGCGTGACGCCTTAAGTAACCCGTACGTCCCCTTTATTCCGTCCCTTTATCGGGAATTGGCTCGTCCAAGCCTCTTCGTATCTCACCGAGGTGTTGTTCGTAATGACGCCATTGCCCAATTCCCCGGTCGTTGATCGGTTGCCTGATTTGACTTGTACTGGCGGTCTTGGCGACCCGTTCGCTCTCGTGAAAACGCAGGCAGGCATCGTTCCAGTCGAGCTCACAAAACTCCAGCAAGCGTCGGGTTTGCGTCTCCTGATTTTCGATTAGGGCACGATGCTCGAAGTCCAATACAAAGCCTGGCAATACCTTATGCCAATGGCTCATATATGCATCGAAGATACGATAAAATCGCCCGACCTCGTATTGCTCATTGGCGAAATAGCTCACCTCCGGGAAATATCGCATCCAGATTGAAAAACAGGTGGCCATGGGGTCGCGCCGGCAGCAAATCACCTTGGCGTTGGGGAACAACAGGCGAATCACTCCGATGTGGATGAAATTGGACAGACTCTTGTTGGTGATCCGCGGTCGGCCGTCGCGGTTATAGGCCTGCATCCGTTCTAGATATTCGGTAGCCAGCCGAAAGGACGAGTCGGCATTGATCCGCTCCGCGAGTTCCGGGAAACGGCCGACGGCGCTGATCGTACGCCAGAAATCAGGAACCTCACCAGCCGCCGTGACATCGGGATGGATCGACAGGATCTGCTCGACGAGCGTCGACCCGGAACGCGGCATGCCAACGATGAAAATCGGCTGCTCTGTGGTCAACCCATAGCCGCTTCGCTGTTCGATGAACGTTTTGGTAAACAGTGACCGAACACTGTTCAAACCCTTGATCTCTTGGTTGATGTCGTATTGGTAAGTAACTCGGCGCAGGCGATTAGCATCATTTAAGTGGGGGTAGGCCGTTTCGTATTCGCCCAAGTCGTCATAGACCTTGCCGAGCCCATAGTGCAGATGCATAGCCTTGGCTGGGGGCAGTTTCGGATCGCCCAGGCAGCGCTCCATAACCTTGGCGTCGGAGTCCTCGCGAGTCTGGCATTTTCGCAACAGGGCTTTGAGTCGATAGACCTCGAGATGATCGGGTTGAAGCTCCAGTACACGCGTGTAGGCCTGTTCGGCGCCGGCAATATCGCCGAACATACTCAAGGCCACCCCTAAATGAAGCCAGGCCTCCACGAAATCCTGCTTGCGGGCTATGGCCGCGCGATAGGCCTCGATGGCTTCCTCAACCCGGCCGCACCCCATAAGTGCATTGCCGATGGAATCGTAAGGTCCTTGGGCGTCGGGATAGCGTCCGGATACCTGTCGATAGCTCGCAATCGCTTCGTCCCACCGAGCCAATGCTTCAAGAGCGCATCCGCGCGCGAGTTCGTAATATGGATTTTCGGGTACAAGGGTTGCTGCACGATCAAGAAGCGGCAACGCGTCGGCGTTTCGATCCACGGCGGATGCGATCGTGGCAAGTTGGTAAAGCGCCTCAGGGTGATTCGGCGCCAGTTTCAAGGCATTCCGAATGCAAGCCTCCGCCTCCGCTAGCTTGCCACCCTGCTTGAAACGCTCGCCTTGTTGAAGGAGCGCTCGCACTTGGGATTCATGCGTGTTGTCGGGTTTCATGAGGCTTATGATAACTTAGGTTTTAGGAGAATGCCGGTGATCTTCTCGGGTTCGAGGGTTCCCATTATTATTAGCTTCTCTACTGTTGGAGCCGCTGTCGACCAAAGTGTTTTCGATATAGAGGTATTTTCCAGCGGTAATAGCGCTATTCTCTGGTTTGACGTTGACCGCATAGTCAAAACCGGCGTTCTCGTTGGCCCACGTATCAACGCGGCTATTCTGGGGACACAATACTTATTTCCATTCGACCTTCGGTCCTGGTTTCTTCTTCTTTAATTCCCGTCCCAACAGCTTCTCCGCCAGCTCGACAAAATGCTCATCTCCCAGCGGTCTGCCGGTGTTTTCGTGCCTTTCAAATTCGTCCGTCCCAAACCCGTGCGCCTGCATAAGATAATGCTTCCAATCACCAACCAGGTCCAATAATTTCGTAGCTTCTATTACCCCTCCCGCGTTCCGCGAGATTGGTTGCTCGATGTTTTATTTGTGTAAAATAACACCACTTCCGTCCCTTCGAGGCCCCTTTTTCGTACTCAATTGACGCCCTAGCAGGTATGTAATGGAGTTTGTGGAACAAATGTTAGGCGGCCTGTTAATCCGTTAGAATGATCATTTAGCCATTCGAGTGGAGATCCCGATCATGCAAGCTCTTTTGAAGATAATGGCGCTATGTTTCTCGGCAGGATGCGTGGGCGGACTGGCGAATAGTATCGTCGTCTGGCTTGGTGGGGTTCTGGGTATTACAGTGGCACTGGGGGTGAATATCGCTCCTTTGCTGACTCCCGGCTGGCTATATCCACGCATTGTTTGGGGTGGATTATGGGGGGTTCTGTTTGTGTTTCCCCTTATGAAGAGAGCGCCTTACCTTCGTGGTCTTGTGTGGAGCTTGGGGCCGACAGCAGTTCAGCTTCTATTCGTTTTTCCGTTCGTTGCCAATAAAGGGATGTTTGGCCTTGCGCTTGGCGAGCTTGCGCCCGTCTTCGTATTTCTATTTAACGCAGTATGGGGGCTAGCGACGGTCGCAATGCTGGGCCGATTTGGTCGTGAAACGGTGTCGGCTGGTTAATTGTAGGCGAGACGAGTTTTCGCGCTAACCCAAATATCTGAGATTTGATTAGCTTCTGCTAGGTGGCGCTAAAGTATCGAGCTAGGCTGAATGCATTTTATCAATTAGCTGCACGATATGGATTTCTCATTTTCGCCAATGGCAATGACTACAGCGTGCGTTGCCGACGGATACGTCAAGCCTATCGTCCGGTGGTAGACACGAGGTCTTTACCAAGGAAGGCAGACCGGCGCCATGCGCCGGTCTGCATGGATGTTGAGATCATTTAGCCCTGACGCGTTCGATCACGATCTTGGCAACGGGATTACGCCAGTCCATCGCGGCGGGCACCAGGTCGCCTACACCATGTACACCCCCATGGATGTGCACGAAACCTTCACCGCTGTCGTTCGGTGAATAGCCCTCGCCACCCAGACCTGCAACGGTCGATGACAGTTCATCATTGGTCTCGCTCCCGGCGTCATAGGCATCTGCCAAATAAACAGCCATATGATTTCCT
>CAZASZ010000051.1:4348-14551 GCA_964487925.1 uncultured Gammaproteobacteria bacterium | reverse complement strand
CTGACCTTCAGGACCATCTTTATTTCCGACGTGCACCTCGGCACCCGAGACTCCAGGACAGACTATCTGCTGGATTTTTTACAACATACGGAATGCGAAAACTTATACCTGCTTGGCGATATCTTCGATCTCTGGAAATTACGCCGTGGCTGGTATTGGCCAAGCATCAATAACCAGCTGATTCAACTCGTACTCAACAAGGCGAAGCATGGAACCCGCGTCGTTTATATCCCAGGGAATCACGACGAAAAACTGCGTGACTTTCACGGCATGACCGTTCAAGGCGTCGAGATCCTGCCCGAATTCATTCATGAAACGGCCGACGGGCGGCGTTTGCTATTGACGCATGGGGATGAATTCGACAGCGTTGTGCTGACCAATTGGTTCACGTCCCTAATCGGCAATATCGGCTACGATGCATTTTTGTGGCTCAACCGCCAATATAACGGCCTGCGCCGGCGTCTCGGCTTCCCGTATTGGTCGTTGTCCACCTACCTCAAGACTCATGTCAAAAATGCCATGAGTCATATCGAACGTTATGGCGAGGCATGCGCTCATGAGGCCGCAAGCCGAGGCTATGACGGCGTCGTCTGCGGACACATCCATCACTCCGACATCACCGAAGTTGGCGGCGTGACCTATTTCAATACAGGTGACTGGGTGGAAAATTGCACCGCTCTGACCGAGGATGCCGAAGGCCGGATCCGTGTCGTACACTGGACAACCGAGCGCCACGCGCTCCTCGGCCAGGATAATGTCCTGCACCCTGAAAGCGGCTTCACTCGAAAAGGTCCCCGCCGCAAGGCAGCTTAAAGGACACCTCTAAAGCCGTCATTGATCAATTCCGTCCTGCACCGCACGTCGGTCGCGGGACAGACTACTAAGATCTTATGCGACGTCCGTTCCGCTCCGGCGACCGTCGTCGTCCACGCCATGAAAGTTGCGAAATGCCTGAGTCTCGGCACGCCCCATATATCTCGCCAGCACCTTGGCTTCGGTCTCTATCAGATCGACCATGATCAAGCCATCCAGGACATTGCTAAAATCGGAATCCACGTTAAAACCCAGGATACGTCCGCCCAATTTAAGGTATTGGCGCAATAGAACCGGAATCCCCTTGGCATCGGGTTCTATACTGGAGACCAGATCGGAAAACAGATCGAGGTCACTGATATTGCGGCAAAGCGCCTGAGAGTCCCGACGGCCTACTACCCGAAAAGGCTTGCGCGGTTTGACGTCGCGAGACATGTCCGGCTGGTCCGCACGATCCCGGAGAAACTCAACGATCAATTGCTGAGATAACGCACGATATTCGCTGCTGACACTGACCGGCCCGAACAGACGTCGATATTGCGGATTCTGGTAAATGTATTGCGAAATCCCCTTCCATAGCAGCATGAGCGGAGAAAAGCTGCGTTGATACTCGACACGCACAAATGAGCGTCCCATCTCGAGCGCAGGATTGAGTTTCTGCAGCAGGCGGGTCCTATACTTGAATAGCGAGTGGCTATAAAACCCCCTTTTGCCAAAACGCTCCATGATGACGTCACCTTGACCGAGGCGGTAGGCCCCGACAACTTCCATAGTCGTGGTATTCCAGATAAACAAGTGAAGATAATATTCGTCGTAGCGATCAAGATCGATGGACTTTCCTGTGCCCTCGCCCACCGCGCGAAAGGTCAGCTCGCGGAGCCGACCGATTTCGCGCAGTATCTCGGGGGCCTCGCTGGCCTGTGCATAATAGACCTGCATCTCACCGCATTCGAGGAGGCATCGGGATGGATTCAGCGCGACAATCTCTTCCGCAAGGACTAGTGGGTCACTCGCATCGACAACCGCTTCGAGACCATCAGCAGAGTTATCAGATTTTCGGGTCACCACGGAAGTCTTGGCCGAGGAGTCCTTTAGCAGATAGGTCCTTAGACGCAGTTGATCGATCAGGGTCTGATCGTCGAAAGACTTCAGCTTATTGTAGGTGATCACGCGACCGACCTGGATATCGATCGAGGTATTCGCCTTGTTCATAAGCTCTCTGGGCAACAGGGCCGTGCGTACTCGAGGGTGCATCAGGCCCGCGACCTGAAACAATAGGCTGTTGGCGCCGGAGAAATAAACCGGAAGCACGTCGGCATTGGCGCGATGAATAATCCTGGCAATGCTTTTGCTCCACGGTGGATCGGCGATCTTTCTTGTACGTGGACTCCAATAAGAAACCTCGCCGGCTGGAAACACGACCAGCAGACCACCCTCCTTGACCCAGCGGATCGACTGACGCATCGGCGAAACGTTGGCCTTGGAAGCATCACTGCCGGCATAAGGATTCACGCTGATGAACAGGTCGCTGATCTCGGGGACACGATTCAGGATGAAGTTGGCCATGATCTTGACGTCGCTACGGATCGAGCGCAGCAAGGCGGCCAGAATCACGCCCTCGATGGCGCCGAACGGGTGATTGGCGACAATCACGGTTGGTCCCGAGCGCGGGATCCGCGCCAGGGCCTCGTCGTCAATCTGATATCCGATATTGAAGGTGTCGAAGACCTGCGTCAGAAACTCCCGATCATCGCGACTCGGCGGTAAGGCCTGATAGAGTGACTGTAGATGGGTCAGACCAAAGGTCTTTTCAATCAAGCCGCCGATGACACGGTTTACGCGTTGGCTCGGGGCCACCTTGATGACATTGTCCGGCAAACTGAAGGGCCGGGCGCTACGCTGATCGGACATTTTTCAAATCCCCTGAGAACGGTTCGTCTGCTTCAACCGGCGAGACTATATATAGGAAATATGACAGCCCAATGAATGTTTGTTTACAAGTCGATGACAATCACGTTTTGGCGGTCCATACTAAAAACCCGTTCCAGGCGAATTAATCTCAACCTGAATCCGTGACTTCAGGGCGGACGCAGAGTGCAAGATATTGGTTTCACAGTGAAATCAAAAAATCTTAGCTTCACCCATCGGTTAAGCGCGCATTTTTTGAATCGCTGTGGGATCAAGAGTTTGTGCTGTGCGCCGTCATGAAGTCACGGATTCAGGCTCAATTTATATGCGTAGGTTGATACTTCTGAGACATGCCAAGTCCGACTGGCATAGCGATGCCGAGAAGGATTTTGACCGCCCGCTCAATCGGCGCGGGCAGAAGTCGATCCGACGGATCGCCAAGGCCATGCGCACGCGCGGAATTCAACCGCAGGCGACGCTTTCATCCCCTGCCAGACGCGCCGACCAGACGGTAACCGAACTCTATGGTGCGCTGGAGATCAGATGTGACACCATCCACTATCTGCCCGAGCTCTATCTGGCTGATCGAAAACAACTCCTGCATATCATCGAGCAGGACCAGCGCCAGGACCTCATGATCGTAGGCCATAACCCCGGTCTGGAGGCGCTGTTGATATTCCTGTGCGGTGACGGGATTTCACGGAGCAATACAGGAAAACTGCTCTCTACCGCGAGCCTCGCTGTCGTCCTGCTGCCGGACGACTGGACACATAAACCCCGTGGTCAATCCATACTCCAGACCCTTCTGCGGCCCAAGGAGCTCGAAACAGAATATCCGGACACCACCAAATAATGGCTGAGAATCAACAAAACTGTTTCCGCCTGGCGCCAGATTCGGGACTCGAGACCCTGACTGATCACCCCGACGCCCCATATCGGTTGAGCCCGGAACATTCGATTGTTATCGAACACACCTACTTCGACAGCTTTGACTGGCGGCTCTATAGGCAAGATTGGCGCCTCTACTATCAACACGGGCAGCAGCAAGGGTTCGACCCACAGGTCTTCGTTCTAAGCACTGCAAAGCGCACTTTGAAAACGGACTGTGCCTCCCTTATCGATCAGTGGCTGCCGGCACCGGAACTGCCCGAGGCTATAGCACGCGAAATCACCGCCACTCTGAAACCCCGCGCCTTGTTGCCAATTGCCACCGCCCGTATTCATCGAACGTCGGTGGACTGCCTGAATACCGATGACAAGACAGTAGCTCGATTGCAAATCGATCGCATCGAGACCCGCAACGACAAACACAAGCCGTGGCGGATGCTGGAAACTCGCTGCCGCCTGTTGCCACTCCGTGGCTACGAAAAACCCTCATCGCGCCTACGAGACTTTCTCAGTGATTCAGGTCGCTGCATCCCGTGCAGGGACGATCTTCTCCCCGGATGCCTGGATCAGTTGGGGATCGAACCATGTCGTTATTCGTCACGCCCACGGCTCAAACTGAACCCGGAGCTGCGTAGCGACGAGGCAATGAAGGTCGTCTTGGCATCCCTACACGACATCATGACCGCCAACCTTGGCGGCATACTCGCAGACATCGATAGCGAATTCCTGCACGACTTTCGAACCGCCATCCGTCGGGCGCGCACGGCCCTCGACCAGATTCGCTTCGTCTTCCCGGCGCGTCGAACTCAACGCCTATCCGGCAACTTGGCCTGGCTAGGCTCCGCCACCACCCTGCTACGCGATCTCGACGTCCATCTGCTCGATTTCCCCGTCTACCGCCAGCGCCTGCCCGACCACCTGCGCTCGGCCTTCAATCCCCTCGGGAAGCTGCTCAATGCTCGTCGCATGGCCGAACTTGTTCGCCTGCAACACACCCTCAGGGGACAGCGCTTTCAGCGATTCATGAACGATTGGCAGGCTTTCTTAGAAACCCCAAACCCCGCGCCGGCAAAGACAATCCTCAGAAACGCCTGCCGGCCGATCCACGTCACCAGTGGCAAACGCATTCACAAAATCTACGACCAGATATGCGCAGAGGGTCTTGAGATCGATCAGGAAAGCCCTCCTGAAGCGTTACATAAACTCCGAAAGCACTGCAAAAAGCTCCGCTACCTTCTTGAACTCTTTGAGTCCTGCCTGTCTTATCCGGGACCCATCCGGGTCATCCGTTCACTCAAGTCACTGCAAGACCTGCTTGGCGGCTATCAGGATTGTCACGTACAGGCAGCCGCGCTCGCGGCATTCAAGTATGATTTGGCGACGACCGATCCATCATCGTGCGCTGCGATCGATTCTCTGCTTGGTGACCTGAACAAGCAGCAGGCGCGTCTGCGCGAGGCTTTTCATGACACAATCCGGGCCTTCGCTTGCGCTGAAAACCAGTCCCTGATCCAGAAATTAACCAAGCCTTTCTACTGAGCGAATCTACCCCGGAATCTATGATTTCGAAGGTCCCCTATTTCAAGGTAGGATAATCGTGGCCGCTGAGACACATTAACTATAGAGCCCTGAAAACCATGGCGACAAACGATATACACGACGAATTCCAATCCGCCCGACGCCTTTTCGAGCAAAGGGACCTAGCATCGGCCGAACGGGCCCTGGAGGCTCTGCTGGCAAAGGATCCAGGTCATCTCGACAGCCTGCAACTCGGTGCTCGGGTCGCCGCCGTGGCGGGACATTGGGAGCAGGCCCGGGAATGGCTGGCGCGAGCCCTGACGATCTCGCCCGACAATGCCAGGCTTCACTATGAGTACGCAGTAACCGAAGAAGGGCTCATGCGGACAGATGCCGCCGTTAGTGCGTATCGACGGGCAATCCAGATCGACCCCAACCTCGTGGAGGCGCATCGCCGCCTCGCGGATCTGCTGGTCGCACAAGGGGACCTGGAATCCGCCCAGGCGCATTACCAACACGTCCTCGCAATCCACCCGGATCAATACGAGACCCTGGTTTTACTCAGCCAGAACATGGAACGGCAGGGCCGAACCGAGGGATTCATCGAATTCTGCCGACAGCTCATCCGGCGCGCACCCGATTATACCGGCGCCTACCTGCAACTCGGAATCATGCGTCAAAAACAAGGCAACTTCGATGCCGCCATCACGAACTACCTTGCGGTCATAGAGCGGGAACCAAACTGCTACGAGGCGCACTGGTATCTTGGCATGATCCACCGTGTCCAGGGGGATGTGGACGCGGCTATAGAATCGCTGAAAAAGGCTGTCCTCCTTCGCCCACAGCGAAACGAGGCGAAGGCGCTGCTGTGCGATGCCTACGAGGCAGTCAACAAGCTGGAGGATGCCGAAAGACTCGCCCGCGAGGTACTGACCGAGGAACCCCATAGTCCGCTGGCAGCCCGTGTACTGGCCTCTATCCTGAGGCGAGACAAAGATCCCGAGGGCGGTTACGCGCTACTTTCATCGATTCCAATCCCAGATGACCCGCATGAGGCCCAGGCAGTCTGTTTTGAATTGGGCCGGTTGGCGGATGCATCCGGCGCCTATGCCGCTGCCATCGAACACTTCGAACAGGCCAACGCAGCCCTGTCCATCGCCCAGAAGGCGCGCGATGAAGACAAAATCGGCTATCGACGAAAAATCGCCCTGTTACGTTCGACGTTTACTTCCGAGTGGGTATCCTCCTGGCAGACCCATGCCGTGGACGATGGCTTGGCCACGCCGGTGTTCCTGGTCGGTTTTCCGCGTTCAGGGACGACGCTGATCGATCAGATCCTCGATTGCCACCCCAACATCCAGGTCATGGAAGAACGCCCGATCATGTTTCATGTACAGAGCGAACTCGAGCGCATGACCGGGAATGAGCCTGATGCGCTGGCGAACCTGACCGCGGATCAGTGGCGACAACTACGCGCCAGTTACTTTTCAATGGCGAGCGAATATATCCAGCCCGGACAAGGCTCGCTCATCGTCGACAAGCTACCGCTCAATATTGTCGGCGCCGGCATTTGCCAATGGCTATTTCCTGAAGCGCGTTTCCTGTTCGCTGTCCGGCATCCCTGTGACGTTGTGCTCAGCTGCTTCATGCAGTCGTTCGCCTTCAATCAGGCCATGGCGAATTTTTATACACTGGAAGACGGATCCATACTCTACGACCAGGTCATGGAGCTCTGGCAACACTACCGGTCCATCCTACCGATCGCCTGCCACCAGTATCGCTACGAGGATCTGGTCGACGACTTCGAGCAAACTGTGCGCGGAATCCTTGATTTTCTCGATCAACCCTGGCATCCCGACGTAATGAATTTCGATAGTCGGGCCAGGGGACGCGGTTATATCAATACCCCGAGTTACAGCCAAGTATCCCGCCCCATCTATCGCAGTTCGCGTTTTCGCTGGCAACGATATCGCGAGCAGATGGAGTCGGTACTGCCTGTGCTCGAACCCTGGGCCAAACGCTTCGGTTACGAATGAATGAGTCCCTCAATCGACTGGGAGCGGGAATGTCCCGAGCGCCATGATGAATAACGACGCAAATAATGCTTATCTGTCAGCTCAACGGCTGTTCGAGAAAAGGGACCTGAAGGCCGCCAAACAGGGCCTCGACGAACTGCTGAAAAATGAGCCAAAAAGTCTTGAAGCGCTCCATCTCGCAGCCCGGGTCGCAGGCATCGGACAAGACTGGGAACAGTCCCGGCAATACCTAACTCAAGCCATTGATGTCATGCCAGACAATGCCAGACTGCATTATGAGTATGGCGTCACCCTTGAAAACCTCTCGCAAATAGATGGCGCTATCGAAAGCTATCGACACGCCATTGAGACCGACCCTAAACTCGCGGAGGCGCATCGCCGCCTCGCAGACTTGATGCGCGCACGAGGTGACCTGGAGCAGGCTCGAGCACATTACCAGCACGTACTGGATATCCGGCCGGATCAATACGAGACCCTCACACTATTCGGGCATACCATGGAACAGCTGGGCCAAACACCGGACTTCATCCGCTACTGCCGTCGACTCATCGACCGCATGCCCGACTATGCCGGGGCGTACCTACAACTGGGCATCGCGCTGCGAAAACAAGGCGACATCGATGCTGCCATGGCGAACTATCTCGAAGTGATTGCGCGGGATCCTGGCTGTTATGACGCGTACTGGTATACCGGCATTACCCATCGTGCCCAAGGAAATATGGACGAGGCCATCGATTGGCTGCAAAAGGCCATCCAGGCCGGTCCTCAACGAAGCGAGGCCAAGGCGCTGCTCTGCGACACCTATGAGATGGTTGAGAAGCTCGAAGATGCCGAACAACTCGCTAGAGAGGTTCTGGAGCAAGACGCGAACAACGCATCCCAGGCCCGTGTCCTGGCGACTACTGTCCTGGCTTCAATCTTTCGCCGCACCGAACGTGTCGAGGAAGGCTACGCCCTACTATCAGCCATGGATATCCCAAACGACCCGAACGAGGCCCAAGGGGCCTACTTCGAACTCGGCAGGCTGGCCGATGCATTAGGCAACCACAAAGCCGCTTTCGAGCATTTCAAACGGGGCAATGCGGCACTGGCAATCGCCCAGAATGCTCGCGATGAAAACAAGACGGCTTATCACCAAAAAATCACCTCGATGCGTGCGACGTTCACATCCGCGTGGGTGTCCACGTGGCGGACATATCCGAGAGATACTATCGACGTCACTCCGGTTTTCATTGTCGGCTTCCCACGCTCTGGAACCACCTTGGTCGACCGGGTGCTTAATTGCCACCCGAATATCCAGGTCATGGAGGAACGCCCGGTCCTGTCCGGCATTCAGCGCGAAATCGAGCGCATGACCGGCAACGACCTAAAAGCGTTGGCAAACCTTACGACCGATCAGTGGCGGCAACTACGCACGCACTACCTATCGATCGCAGGCCAATACACCGAACCCGGTCAGGGCTCTCTGATCGTCGACAAGCTGCCGCTTAACCTCATTTGGGCCGGCATATGTCACTGGTTGTTTCCCGAGGCGCGCTTCATCTTCTCCATTCGCCATCCGTGCGATGTCGTACTCAGTTGTTTTATGCAGTCGTTTGTTTCCAACCTGGCCAATTCTAATTTCTACACCGTGGAGGACGGCGCCCTGCTCTACGACCGGGTTATGGATCTCTGGTATCACTACCGTTCTGTTCTGCCAATAGACTGTCACCCATACCGCTACGAAGACCTGGTCGACGACTTCGAGGGGACCGTGCGTGGAATCCTGGATTTTCTCGAGCAACCGTGGCATCCAGATCTCATGCACTTCGACCAAAGGGCACGGGAGCGTGGCCATGTCCGGATCCCAAGCTACTGGCAGGTCTCACAACCCATCTATCGCAGCGCGCATTTTCGCTGGCAGCGATATCGCGATCAAATGGCGGACGTACTACCTCTGCTCGAACCTTGGGCCAAACGCTTTGGCTATGAAGACTGAGGTGAGCGACCACTGGTCAAAGTCCGGATGCAGGTCTAAACTGGCACAATAACTCGTCGAAGGAGGGCGCAGTGATGTCCCAGCCCATCTATCAGGTCGACGCCTTTACCGACCAGATGTTTCGCGGCAACCCGGCCGCAGTTTGCCCGTTAAAGAGCTGGCCAGAGGATGCGCTGCTGCAACAGATTGCGGCCGAAAACAATCTCTCCGAGACAGCCTTCTTCGTCCGCCGGGAAGACCACTTTCATATTCGCTGGTTTACTCCAACCGTGGAGGTCGAGCTTTGCGGTCATGCCACCCTGGCCGCTGCCTGGGTTTTGTTCCACCGCCTCGATTATGGTGATTCGCCGGTCAACTTTCATTCCAGCAGCGGAGACTTGCAAGTGCGGCGCGCAGGCGACTGGCTCACGCTGGATTTCCCATCGACACCCGCCGTGCCCTGCTCTCCACCGGAGGGCCTGCTCGAGTCTTTCCATCTTACACCGATCGAGGTCCTGCACTCGGCGAACTACCTGTTGGTCTTTGAGAATGAAGACGAGATCCGTACCCTTACACCGGACCTTGCCAGGTTGAAGACACTGAGAGGCGGGGCGTTCATCGTGACCGCGCCCGGCCACAACTGCGACTTTGTCAGTCGCCTGTTCGCACCCAACTATGGAATCGACGAGGATCCGGTGACCGGGTCATCTCACTGTACACTTGCCCCCTATTGGGCCGAAAAACTTGGCAAACAAAAGTTTACCGCCCGTCAGCTCTCGAAACGTGGAGGCGAGCTGCGTTGCGAACTCTGCGGCGATCGCGTATTGATCTCGGGTCAGGCGGCGCTTTATCTCGAAGGACGAATCCACGTCTGAGGCGCGCACCAAGTCCAACCCTCATTTCCCGCGACTTTGCCACCGCTCACTACGAAGGTGGCCCGCGTTACCCGTGTTCGCCCTACTCCTAGCCACCCTTCCGGTCCGGGCAGACACGGCCTGCGATCCCGGTTCGATGCACCCTGGCCCTCTAAGCGGTATCGAGCACTTCGTCATCGTCTTTCAGGAAAACTGGAGCTTCGACGGC
>CAZASZ010000051.1:0-4248 GCA_964487925.1 uncultured Gammaproteobacteria bacterium | reverse complement strand
CGACGGCATCGCGCAAGCGATTGATCAGGGGGCAACCAAACAACTCGACCGCCTGAGCCGCCCGCTAACGACGTTGCCGGCATCGGAAAAACGTCCCTCGATCCCGGCGGGCCTCCCGGTCCGCCCCTATGATCTAGGTCATTTCCTCCCAGCGGATGGTCGCAGCAGGGACATCGTGCACCGCTTCTATACCGAACAACTACAAATCGGCAACGGCGTCCTCGAAGCGGGCACACGCCGCAACGATAAATTCGTCACTTGGAGCGATAACGGCAGTCTGGTCATGTCCTATTACGACGCTCGTCAGCTGCCCATGGGGCGTTGGGCAAAGGAATACACGCTCGCGGACCACTTCTTCCATGCCGCCTATGGAGGATCGTTCCTGAATCACCAATTCCTGATTGCCGCAGTCCCTCCGGTTTGGGCGCAACCCACGCCGAATACTGCCCGTTTCGTCTCCCGATGGGATGTCGGGAGCAAACGCCTGATGGATGGTAATCTGACGCGCGACGGCCATTATGTCGTCAACACGACCTTCCCCGCCCAAGGACCGCATCCCAAAGGCATACCCGCTGAACAATTGCTCAGGGCAATTAATAATAGTGACCCCAGACAACCGGGATATACGCCAACAATCGGCAACCGCCTTGACGAAAAAGGAATCTCCTGGCGTTGGTATGCGGGTGGCTGGCAGGCGGCCCTGGAGGGACGGGCGAAGGGCTTTCAGTATCATCACCAGCCCTTCGCCTATTTTACTCGCTACGCCCCGTTTGATCGCGAAGGCTGGCTGCGCCCCCTGCAGACCAGCCGCCACGCCCATTTGCAGGATGAGGCCCGATTCATCGAGGACCTGAATAATGGAGCGTTGCCGACGGTCAGCTTCATCAAACCCATCGGCAGGGACAACGAACATCCGGGTTATGCGAGTCTGCTAGCCGGACAAAAACATGTAGAAGGGCTTGTCGAAGCGATCTACAAGAGTCCGTATTGGGCCAAAACGGCCATCATCGTGACCTATGACGAAAATGGCGGACGCTGGGATCACGTGCCGCCGCCGGTAAGGGATGAATGGGGACCGGGGACGCGGGTCCCCACACTGATACTGTCACCGCTGGCACGGAGACACTATATCGACCACACGCCCTACGATACCCTGTCGATCCTCAAGACATTGGAGGTCCGCTTCAACCTCAAACCGCTGAACGAGCGAGACGGCGCTGCGAACAGTCTGGTTTGCGCCTTCCAATAACCCTGGACGTCATCCCCCCTATAGGGCGGTAACTGATAGATAGGAATTCAGGGTATATTTATTAGGATTATTTTTTGTCTGGTAATCAACCGAAATATCCATAATAGGTATCAGGATTCCCCCTGTTCGCCTACCTCGATCAGTGAGGCTGGGTGATTGCACGTGAGGACGGAGTCGAGGCATAATGCAGCCATGAATCAGCGACTGCGGCATGCACTAAAACCTTGGCTAGACCTTCTGCCATCCGCCGCGATCCGTCTCGTCTAACCCCCTGAACCATTAACCAGAAGACACAGCGATTGCGGAGAATACCGCATGTCGCAGTGCCCTTAGCAGCATTCCGTATTACTCCGCAAAAACCCGAAACGGGAGGAGTAATACATGCGCGCGTCAAACCAGCCCCATCACGAACACGGCCCGCCCTTCGTCGGGATATTGCTTGCGGTTGGCGCAGCGCTGGGATTTTCGGCCAAGGCGATCTTCGTCAAGCTCGCCTATACCTACGACGTCGATGCCGTGACCTTGCTGATGCTGCGCATGAGTTTCGCGCTGCCGTTTTTCGTGATCATCGCGCTCAGAGAAGAACTCAAGACGCGATCGCCCATGGCGATCCGCGACATGATCGCCGTAACACTGTTGGGCCTTATCGGCTACTACCTTTCCTCGCTGCTCGATTTCCTGGGATTGCTTCATATCAGCGCCGGCCTGGAGAGACTGGTCCTGTTCATCTATCCGACAATGGTCGTGATCCTGTCCGCGATCTTCCTGGACAAGCCCATTCACAAAAACACCTACCTGGCCTTGTTCGTTAGCTATTCCGGAGTCGCTCTGGCGATAGGACATGATCTCAGGATCGCTGAAGGCAACGTGTTGCTCGGCTCCGCGCTGGTATTCGGCTCTACGCTGACCTATGCGACCTTCCTGGTTGGCAGCGGCGAGGTCATCCCACGGATCGGGGCAAGACGATTCACGGCCTATGCCATGATCGTTTCCTCGATCGCGGCCATGATTCAGTTTTTTGTCTTACGGGATGTCAGCGATCTGAACCAACAACCGGCCGCCGTGTATGGATACGGCGCCGCCATGGCCATATTCTCGACCGTGATCCCGGCGCTCCTGCTGGCGGCCGCGATCCATCGCATCGGGGCAAGTCACACCTCGATCATCGGATCCCTCGGCCCCATCGCAACGATCGCCATGGCGGCGGCTCTGCTCGACGAACCGGTATCCATCATGCAGATGATCGGGGCCGCCTGCGTCATATTGGGAATCATGATGCTCGGGCGTAAAAAGCGAACGCCACTGGCGTAAAGCGGGGATGGGCGTATCGACGGCCACTCGCGTTGTCGATATGCCCTACTCGGGGCACCGCGCCAGTCGGTAGAGCCAGATAAAGCCAGTCGTACCGGCCACGAACGAGGCCATGAGTATCCCGGTCTTGGCCATAAGCAGGTCTTGGGGGGCGTGGGCGAAACCGAGTTCGGCGATGAAAATGGACATTGTGAAGCCGATGCCGCCCATGAGTCCGACACCGATGATGTGACCGAAGCGAAGGTCTTTGGGCAACGTTGTCACGCCTATCCGTACCGCGCACCAGGTGAATCCCGCGATCCCGATCAGCTTGCCGAGTACGAGTCCCGCGCCGACCCCCATTGCGACGGGATGCTGGAAGACGTCGCCCAGTGCGCCCCAGTCGATCGGGATGCCCGCGTTGGCCAAAGAAAAGATTGGAATCACCAGATAGGCGGATGGCAAGTGCAGCCGGTGTTCGAGGACTTGAGCCGGCGCCGTCGCCCGCTGTACCCCCTCACCCAAGGAGCGTATGCGCGCAAAAAGCTCACTGTTCCTGAAGATGTCCTGTTCGCGCCGGCAGGAAAGTCGAATCTGATCGATGACTTCGCTGATATGGGTTAGGAACAGATCGGAGTCAATTTTAGGCCGCATCGGGATCGTAAAGGCCAGGAATACTCCGGCAAGCGTCGCGTGCACACCGCTCTTGAGCATCGCGACCCAAAGCACGATACCCAGCAGCATGTAGGGCAAAGGGCGTCGAATGCCACCCAGGTTCAGCGAAACCAACACGAAAAGCACGATGCCCGCGACAATCAACGCCGTATAATTGAGGGTCTCGGTATAGGCCAGAGCGATGACCACGACGGCGCCAAGGTCGTCGACAATGGCCAAGGCCACCAAAAAGGTCAGCAGGCTCTTCGGGATGCGGTCTCCGAGTAGCGCCAGCGTCCCCAGCGCAAAGGCGATGTCGGTCGCAATCGGTATCCCCCAACCCTGGAAGGCATCGCCCTCGGGGTTTATGCCCACGTAAATCAGTGCGGGGACCAGCATGCCGCCGATCGCGGCGATGACCGGCAGCATGGCCTGCCTGAAGTTCGCGAGTTCGCCAACCAGAATCTCACGCTTGAGTTCCAGGCCGATCACGAAGAAGAACATGGCCATGAGGCCGTCGTTAATCCAGTGATGGACCGACTTGGATAGTTGAAGACCGGGCAGACCGATCGTAAACGGCGTTTCCAGCAGATGAAAATAGGCCGCCTGCAGCGGACTGTTGGCAATGATCAAGGCCGCGACGGCGCACAACATCAGCAATACGCCGCTGGTGGTCTGGCGATGGATGAATTCCTCGAGAGGGTCCAATACCCGGTTGAAGGCCTTCTCCCAGGGTGCGACGTATTCTTTTCCGTTAGGATAGATTTTCACTGACATGAGGCCATCATAGCAAGCTGCGCATGCCTGAGGGCAAGTGATGTGAATATTGGGTTACGGCTAAAAGCCGGATTGATCGGCCATACGGCCGATTGTCCCCTCTCCCAAAACTGGGAGAGGGTTAGGGTGAGGGCTCATGAAACAACCTCGGAGCCTTCACCCCTCACCCCAACCCTCTCCCCCTCAAGGGGAGAGGGCGTAAAAGCAACATTGCCGCCTAAACGCGCGGGATTTAAAATCCCCTATTAAAAAACTTTAAAGCCGCTTTCCGGCGAGCG
>CAZASZ010000050.1:0-14687 GCA_964487925.1 uncultured Gammaproteobacteria bacterium | reverse complement strand
TTATAATATCCCACGATTTCAAGATAGTGGATGCCGGAAACGCGCCATGTTGACGATTCCGACAGCTGTGTCCTCGCCCGCCCCCCAGGATCAAAAACGGAAATTGAGACTCAGGTTCAACGACTGGGTACTGAAGTCTCCCAATGCCTGGCTCTGAAAAGCAATCCGGACCCCGTCGGGTCTATGGACAACCCCTACAGGGAGATTCGACTGAGTCTTGCTCTGCGCATAGGCAAGCCTAAGCGACATCTTGTCGGCAAGCTGATAACTCAGATTCGCCGATATTGAATCGTTCACGACACGCCTTTTTGCCAGCACGCTATAGGCGAACCGGGCATTGGTATCGTAGTTGTCGTAGTCGGTCTGTTGATAGCTGATTGAAAATCCACCCGTGAGTTTTGGCACCCCTGGGACGGGACGATTATAGTTCAGACTCACCCGATGGGCCTGATTCGCGTAGTCGGTTCCCAGCAGGTCTTCGTTGAACTTTCGAGTATAGCCATACCCAAAGACGACCGTCCCCCAGGTGACACTGGGCAACTGTAAGGACAGGTTGAAACTTGCGTCTCTGGTTTGCGCCAAAAAGGACTGCAAGGGGAAGGACTTTCCAAGCGTAACACTCGATGACAACGTCTTCGTGGTGGCGCCGCCTTCCTCAGGCGTCCCTGTCAGAAACGCGAACCGCTCCTCTTCAAGCTTTTGCAGCTTTTCCTTTGCCAACCGAGCGACCCGATGGTCGCCGCCCTGGGTCACGACTTGTTCCAATTGCGTCATCCCCTTATCCAGACTGCGCAGGCGGATATTCAGGTCACCCAACAGCCATAAGGCCGTCAAATTGTCCGGATGCGCCACCAAAGCCGACTCGAGAACCCCCTTAGCCTTGGCAAAGTCGTCGAGCCTCCAATAAACAAGCGCCAGATTCATATCTATCAACGGGACATCGGGCAGTATCGCGCGTGCTTTTTCCAACACCACTTGAGCCTGCTCGAAATCCTCGTCCGCCATGAACTCCAGGGCGTCGAACAGACCCAATGCCCTGAGCGCCCGCAAGCGGAACCAATGGTCATCCGAAAGCGACATCAGGGACCTCAACGAGGCTCGATACGACTCTAGCTTGCCCTCTCTGGGTTTGGCCTCAATCAGCCGCCAGGAGATATACCGGTCCTCAGGCCACAGTATCCCAGCCTTACGATAGAGCTCAACCGCGTGTTCGTTTTGCCCGAGTAAGACCTCAAGGTCCGCGACCTGAAGCATCGTTGCCAGGTCTTCCGGGTGGGCCTGGAGATAGACCTCCAACTCTTGCTTGCGTTGTTGCCAGTCATCCTCGTTCCCATCCGCGAGATCCAGACCAACGGGGAGTTGTTGAATCGCGTAGACACGTTGCGCCTCATCGTTGGCGTGTTTCGCCACCCAGGCATACGCCTCGTCGGCGGACTCGACCTGGCCTTGCGCCAAATAGGCATCGCCCAGTGCCCGCCGGGCAAGAACATTGCCCTCCGCCATATCCACCGCTGTCTCCAGATAATCCACGGCCGTGTCATAACGCCCCGAGGCCAACGCGAAACGGCCGGCCCACAGGTGTGCCAGGAAGTCATGGCCATCATCGTCAACACGGCGCGCCAGCAGCGGCAAGGTTTCGGTGTAGGCACCCAATCCATAAAGTGTCTGGATCACGCGATAGAACGCCGCACGATCCGCATTTGTCATCCCACCACCTTGGAGTCGCCGGCTATCCGCCAAGTAGATCATCCGCAAGCGTAATTTGGCGAGATCATGCAATTCGTCCGCCGTCCCAGTCGCCTCGAGCACGGCATTAAGCCAGTTCAGGGCCTCGGCCTCCTGGGCCTGTTGATACAGGCGGCCCAGCGAGTATTTTGCCCACAGCGTTGACGGATCTTTCTCCAGTATCGTCAGATAGACCGACATGGCATCCTCCCGACGCCCGGTTTTCTCCAAAATCAAGCCGCGCAGGAACAAAGCAAGGCGATGTCCACGGATATGATAGGGATCCTCGTTCAAACGCTGCAGCGCCGCATCGAGGTGATCATGGGTAATATCCGATAGCACGTGTAATAGGAATGTGCGGACCGGTTGCTGCGCCGCGAGCCCATCAATGTTCGCATCTGATAGATAGGCCTCAAGGGCCCGATTATCCATCACCTGCAGCGGAATATCCTCCTGATCGACCAAATCCAGATTCAAAAAATAGTCAGGCAATGGGTCTTCAGAAAAATCAAATAGACTCAGGAACTCTGACATCGGATGATTGAAACGCAGCCCGCCCGATAAGGTCGCATTGGCAGAGGCGCCGCCAAACTGATCGAGCAACAAACTATAACTCTCGGTGTACCCGGCACTAAACCCATAGAAGGTCTTGGGGTTATTCAAGTTCGCATTGAAGTTAATCGTCGGTGCGATGCTGTCGTTTTGCGAGCTATGGTTGGCCGAGTGTGTCAACCCTGTAACAACAGCGATATTCGTCCTATCTGAAGGATGAAAGGTCGTCGTCAGGCGATAGTTGACCGAGGAACTGAATGATGTGTTTACCGCTCCAGTGTTATTGACATCCTGCGCTTCAATGACGGACTTACCGGAAATGAGGCTATAACTCAAGCTCGAGGTAAATCGCCGCGTCTTGTCCTCCAGGTAACGCTTCCTCTGCCTAGCGGCTTCGACATAGCGATCACCAGGTTTACCGGTCTTGAGTATCTCCCGAAATTGCGCGATGGCTGCCGCAGTGGCATTGGTCTGCTCATAAAGTCCCCCCAAGTTGAAGCGCATACCGAGATCACCCGGATTGATTGCTATGCCCTCGCGGTAAACCTCAATAGCTTGGTCAAGCTCACCCTGCTGAGTATCAAGATATCCCAGCATGTTCTGGATCCGTGCGTCCTTGAATCCTAGCTCACGCAGGCGCTCAAGGTACCGTATTGAACGGATTGGCTGATCCTCTTCATAGTATTTTCTTGCCATCGTGAAGAGTAGATCCTTGACGACATCCATGGCCTTGTCTGGATCCTCTTGAAGCGAGATCTCCTTTGCATAGCTCGCGACGGCTTCCATGGCCTTGCTATCCTGAGCATAGGTAACGGCCAGCTGATGGAAGGCCGACGGGTCATCCGGCAGCAACCGCGTTGCCTCCTTCAGCGCAGCGATAGCCTGCTCGAGCTCGCCGCTGAAGGCGTAAAAAAGACCGAGCTGCAGAAAGGCGCGACCGTTATCCGGGTTCTCGCGGGCAAACTTCTTGAGCACCCTGGCGGCCTCGTCATATTTTCGCGCCTGCGCCAGAGCCCCAACTCGAGCCCGATAAAGATCCGCAAGCTCCTTGACGACCTGCTTGCTATATTGCCCCCGCCGATTGGTGGCAAGATAGTCCTCCAGCGTCGATATCGCTTGATCTTTTCTATTTGTCCGGAGGTACAGCCTAGACAAGCGCCAAAGAGCCTCGCCGTTTCCTTTATCAACGGCAATGATGGCGTTCAAGGTCTTTTCCAGATTCGCGAGATCATTGGTGTCCTGATAGATAGCCGCAATCCGCTCCATGACCACAGGGTTGTTCGGTACCGCCACCAACAGCGCGTTGTACGCTTCCAAGGCCTCCGGCCAAGCCTGTTTCTTTTGCAGTTCCACAGCTTGTTTGAAACCGATAAGCGTCAGCGCAACCACCGCAACCGGCCCGGTCGGCTGAATCTGAAGGATAGCCTTGACGTGGTTCAGCGTCTGCGTTTGCTCACCCCTATCATAATAGAGCTGCGCCATACGCAGACGGATGCGCACATTGTTTGGCTGCAGGCTTACAAGCCGCTCAAAGACACGATCGGCCGCTTCCGAGCGCCCCAAGGCCAACAAGGTCTTTCCCTTAAGCCCCAGCAACTGAACATCGTCTGGCTTTCGCTGCAACAAGGCATTGATGATCTTTAGGGCATCCTCGGTGTGTCCCGCCTCGCCCAAGATGCGCGCACGCGAGACGAACATGCGTTCCTTGGCCTTATCATGTTCCGGGCCGGAGGGAATCAACGTTGTCACCCGGCGATAAACCGCCTCCGCCTTCTTAAAGTTTCCCGAAGACTCATAGACCTCCGCGAGCTTTAGCAGCAGCATCCCATTGTCCCCGGAAAGCGCCGCACTCCGCTCAATCGCCGCCACACCCTTGGCTCGATCGCCTCGCTTGAGTCCTGCCTGCCCCAACCAATAATAGGCTTGGGCATCAGGACCATGTTTCAGCAGTGCCTCGGAAACCGCCATTACACGCCCGTAATAGAGCCGCAAATACAGGGTTTTGATGAGGTTAAGGGCATCCGCCTTAAGCCCCGGGGTTAACGACTCCGCTGCAGATAAACCAGCAACCATGGCATCTGCCTTGGCGCCAAATATCGTCGCCAGACGACCGATCGCCCGTCTCGCGTAGGGGTCCGAGCCTATCTTTCTGGCCACGATTTCGAGTTCATGGATGGCTTCGTCCGTGCGGTTGCTGTCGGCAAGGATCAATCCCAGGTGATAGTGCGCTTCCGAAAGAGAGGCATCCATCCTGATGATGCGGCGATATTCTGCCTCGGCGAGGTCAATGCGGTTCATCCCGCTGAAGATGCGGGCTTGACGCAACAGGATCTCGGCGACATTCGGGGCCAACCGCACTAAAGCGGTCACGGCGTCCCGAGCATCCTGCCACTGCTCTTGCTGGATCAGTCGATCCACCTCGTAGACTCCAAGCCCCGCCAGGGCCTGCTTGCGAAGCTGCTGGTCCTTCGCAATATTCAGAACTCGGACGTATGACTCATGGGCGCGATCAAGGTCCCCCTGGTCGTAATACAGATCCGCCAAGGCCAGCTCGACGGTAACGTTGGAAGGATCCAAACCCAGGATATCTTCATAGACCAGGATAGCGCTCGTGTCATTGTGAGCCTCGCGATAGGCATCCGCGAGGACCAGTTGAATATCAATATTTCCGGGATGATCCACCAACGCCTGCTTAAGAAGAACAATGGCATCCGTGGGCCGTTTTCGTCCGATCAAGGCGCGCCCCATGAGCCGGTAGGGCGTCACAAGATCGGGACGATCTCGAATAATCTGCTCGCCAATCTTCTGCACTGCGGGATAGAGGCTTTCGTCAAGCATCCGCTGCATGAGTGCGAACAGTTGGCTGTCGCCGCTATCACTGAGCTGGTCAACATCCAAATCATCAAGGATTTTCGTAGTTTGGCGCCCCAGTATCCCGGACAGGATGGACTTGGCCTGACCTTTCCATTTTTTTGCAACCGTCATGCTCGTGACCAGACGGGCCTCATTTAGCGCCGCCTCGTCGTTTTCCGCCTGCAGATAAGCCTTGGCGAGCTGAATATGGTAGTCCGGATTGTCCGGGGCCTCATGAATAGCGATCGAATACGCGGCGATAGCAGCTTCGTAATTTTTCAGAGCCATATAGACTCGGGCGGTCTCCTCGTTCACAACCGGTTCATTAGGCACGACCTTCAAAACCTTGCCGTATTCGACTAGGGCCTCCTGAAAATTTCCCTCCCGGAAAAAATTCCTGCCCGATGCCATACCGAGGCGGTCCAAGGCCTTGGTACGAATCTCATCTGGAGCGCCTTGTTCCAGCAATATTCGAGCCTCGTCATCGCCCTTGTCCTGTTGGCCAAGCTTGTCATAGATTGTCACTAGGAGGCTTCGAGAAGCGAAATCGAACGGCTGCCGTTCCAGCAGTTTTTCCAGGATATCGGAGGCCCGCTCCAGTTTACCTGCCTCAACATAGGCGTTAGCCAGGGCGGGAACAATCAAGAGGTTGTCAGGCGCAAGCGCCAGACTCTTTTCAAGGGCCGCCACCTCGCTGTCGAAGGATTTTCTCTTCTTGAACACCTGCGCCAACCAAAAGTGCGCCGAGGCCAGATCCGGGTCAATTCGCAACAAGTTTTCGAAGAGGGCCTGAGCTTCATCCAGTTCGCCACTGTCCATGTATTTTCTTCCTTTGGCGACCATCTCCCGTTTGATGTCATCCAGAAATTTCTCGCCGTTCTTTCGATCCTTCTCGCCAAGCGTCTTGGCCGCAAGAATTTGATTGACCTGATCGGTCGCATCGATATAGCGCTCCTGGTGTTTGTATAAATCCGCCAGCAAGAGATGAATAGAGAGATTCTGCGGTTGTAGCTTCAAGAGCTGTTTGTACAAAAGTTCGGCCTTGTCATACTGCTTATCCTTGTAATAGATCGCAGCCAGCTTCATTCGCAGAACGATATTCCGAGGCGACAACTCGATCACTTTCTCGAGCAGTGCCGTGGCCTCGGCGGCGCGCCCCAATGACAATAAGACCTCGCTCTTTAGGGCCAGGACACGTTCTTCTCCGGGATAGCGCACAGCCAGGTCATTGATCAGCGGTAGGGCCGCTTCAAATTTGGAAGCGAGCACGAGTCGTTGTGCCCGCACCAAGTTCAGCCGTTTATCGGCCTCCCGCTTTGCGATCCCATCGGATACAACATCCAGCACCCGCTTATAGGCGGTCTCAGCGTCGGCCCATTGTCCGGCATCCTCATGGAGCTTTCCGATCGACAGGAACAAGCGGCCGTTTTCGGGTGCCAGAGCAGCGCTTTTTTCGAGATAATGCAATCCCTCTTTTCGGTTCCCGGCTTTAATCTCCACCTGACTGAGCCAATAAAAAGCGCGGGCATCGGGGGCCTTTACAGTCAACGGAACCAATACGTTTTTCGCTGCATCGAACATCCCGACACTGATAAGTTTTTGCGCAAGCTCAACCGCCTTGCTAACCTCGGCGGGGCTCACTGACTGCCCCTCGGATATCTGTTCGCCCAACGCCACCGAATGGTCTTTGTAATAGGCCTCGAGAAGGTCAGCCGCAGCCTTGGCCTCCGTCACGGTGCGACCAAGCTTAGCCAGTTCTTCCAGGATCGGTACGGCCTGCTCCCCCTTCCCGACCACCATAAGGGACTCGGCCCTTCTCAACTTCGCATCCGCGCGGTCGGGGGCTAGCTCAAGGATCCGGTCGTAGACAGCAATCGCGCGCTCGTCCAAGCCCAGTTTGCTGTAGATCTTAGCCTTCCGCATCAGAATGTCCGGGGTATCCGGCAGGTCCTTATCAAGCTGAAAAAAGATTTTGTTCGCTTCCTTGTAGTTACCCTTTAAGATCAGCTCATCACCAGCGCGCATGCCCAGGCCATCGAGAGCAAGCTGCCGAACTTGATCATCTTGCGTGAGTTTATAGGCCTCGACGTATGCTTCACGCATCAGTTTTTCATCGTTTCTGACGTGATAAACCTCGGCGAGACGCAACCTCAACGCGGCATCGTTCGGTAACAACTTACGTAGACGATCGTAGACCTGATCGGCCTCTGGGGTGTGGTTCAGGCGCTCCAGGGAACGGGCATAGAGTTCAAGCAGGCCGGTGTCATTCGGCGTCTGCTTCAACAACTCCTGATATCGTACAAGGGCCGAGGAAACGTCACCCTTCAATGCCTCCTTTCTGGCCAGAATAAGTTGCAAGCGCCGGTCAGTCTCAGCAATCGTAACCGCGGGCGTCCCCCGAGTCTCAAGCACGCGCTTATATTCGATTTCGGCGTTTTCGAACCGGCCCAAAGACTCGTAGGCCTTGGCGAGTTCAAGCCTTAGGATGGGGTTGTCCGGGGCTAAAGAGACACTGCGTTCAAGCGCGTCAATACCCTTTCCGTCCTGCTTCTTTGCAAGATAGATCCGGCCTAGCCAATAGTATGGTTGAGGATTGTCCTTGGTCTGTCCGATAACGCGCTCAAGGAGGCGTTGGGTCTCATCGAACATATTGGCCCGGATCATCTGTTGCCCAAGCGTCACTGCTTGGTTTGCGAGATCCGGATTATTCGGCAAGGCATCGTATAGTATCGCCGACTTCTTGTTATATACATCTTTAAGACGTGAGGTGACCTCGGCAGCGATGAGGGTATTGCCGGCCACCCGTTGGGCCTCCCCTAATTCGGTGATCGCCTGGTCTAGATCGCCCTCGTCGGCAAGCAACTTACCCAGTTCAAGGTGCGGATCGAGATATTGCCGGTCCAGAGCGATCGAGCGACGATAAGCCTCTTTAGCTTTATCCAGGTCCTGCCGAGCCTGATAAATCCTGCCCTGCCAGTACACCGCTACCGCATTGTTTGACCACTGGTCTTTAGAGAGAAGTGCCTGGGCGGTCTGATAGTCACCGGCGCCATACAGACGGCGGACTTCGTCGATGACGGATTCGATGGTTCTCGCAGTTGGCGAAACGGGTCCCTTACGTATATCAGCCTTTTCAGCCGCAAAGACCGTACAACTGAACATCGTGAGCAACACCCAGATGGAAGAAGCGAACCACGAGTTACTCAAAGGGGCGTGCTTCCGGCCTGGTTTGACATATTCTATATTGCTCAAGGAACCGCCTTCACGAAAATAGATTAGGGACGCAAGCATTCCCTACAACGCCCGGTCGCATACCAGAATTCGACAGGGCCGGATTAAACAAGTTCATGACTTAAGGTACGGTTAATCATTCCTCACCTGCCCGACAATAGCCCTCACACGGCAGTTGAAAACAGCGCCCCCGGCCACCCAATTCCAAGGCGGACAGGGATCCACCCCAAATGCAGCCGGTGTCCAGGGCCTCGATGCCCGCCGATGAGTATCGGCCTAACGTCGACCAGTGCCCAAACACGACGCATGTCTCCAAGGCAATGCGGCCAGGCACATCAAACCAGGGCAGCAAGCCATCGACTCGGTCGAACGGCGTCCCTTTCTCGGCCAGATGGAGCCGTCCACTGCCGTCACACAAACGCATTCGCGTGAAGGCGTTGACGATATAGCGCAAACGGTCCTCACCAGTGAGCCCCGGCGTCCATTGATTTGGGCCATTGCCATACATGGTCGCCAACAATGCCGGATAACCGTCTCCCCGAAGGCACCGCTCTACCTCGCGCGCGCAGGCCACTGCGGTGTCGAGGTCCCAAAATGGCGACACCCCGGCGTGCACAAGCGTACACCCCAGCGCATCGTCATGATGAAGCAGCGGGCGAGCCCTTAGCCATTCCAGAAGCTCCAGGCTATCCTTCTCATGAAGTACATCGGCACAGGTGTCGGTTTGCTTGGGCCGGCGCAGACCCGACGCGATAGCCAGCAGGTGTAGGTCGTGATTGCCAAGCACGGTCACTGCCCGCTCACCCAATCCTTTGATGAAACGCAAAACGTCCGCCGACCGAGGGCCGCGGTTGACGAGATCACCGACAAACCAGAGCTGGTCGTCGTCCGAGAAGGCAATGCGTTCAAGCAAAGCCATTAGCTCATCGAAGGCCCCTTGGACATCGCCTATGACGTAGGTCGACATGGCGCCACACGAAGCGAAAAGGTTACCGGACCGTCGTTGATCAGAGCCACCTGCATATCAGCCCCGAAGATCCCGCTCGCGACCCGACCTCTTTGATCGCGACAGACATCCATGAGCGTCGTGAACAGGGCGTTGGCGCGCGCGGGCTCCGCCGCGGTGGAAAAGCTCGGACGATTCCCGCTGTCCGTATCCGCCGCCAACGTAAACTGAGGAACCAAGAGCAGCTCGCCCGCAACGTCCGCGAGGCTCAGGTTCATGCGATCTTGTTCATCGGCGAAGACACGATAGGAAAGGATGCGCTCGCCGAGACGTCGGGCCTCCCGTTCGGAATCCCCCTTCTCTACACCTGCCAGTACGAGCAAACCCGGTCCAATGGATGCAACCAACACATCATCGACACGCACCGAGGCCTTGCGAACGCGTTGTAAGAGGGCGATCATCGCTTACCGGTTGTTGCCTTCAGACTGGCGCCACACCGCCATTAATCAGACGCCACCGGCCTTTCGCCGCGCCTCGGCGACGATCTCATCCATGAGTTTGAGCCCGCTAAAGGCGTCACGGGCGTAATACACGTTGCCGGGCACGGAATAAGCATCGCGACAATCCTGCTCTACAAAACGCCGGGTCAGTGCTGCCCCGCCAAGCAGCACAGGTACATCCATATCGGAGCGCCGCATTTCTTCGAGATTGTCCTTCATGATTACAGTGGACTTGACTAGTAAGCCGGACATGCCGACGGCATCGGCGCTATGGGTGCGGGCCGCCTCCATGATCTGGCCGATGGGTTGCTTGATCCCAAGGTTAATGACCCGATAGCCATTGTTCGTCAGGATGATGTCGACGAGGTTTTTGCCGATGTCGTGGACGTCGCCCTTGACGGTCGCCAGCACCAATACCCCCTTGGCCTGGTCGCCATCCATCTTATCCATATAGGGTTCGAGAAATGCGACGGCCGCCTTCATGGTCTCGGCCGATTGCAAGACAAACGGTAGCTGCATCTCGCCGCTGCCAAACAACTCGCCGACCACCTTCATGCCATCGAGTAAAAAGGTGTTGATGATTTCAAGCGGCTTATAGGTCTCCATTGCCCGACTGAGGTCTTCGTCGAGGCCCTGCTTATCACCATCGATGATACGCAGCTTCAGTATTTCCTCGATCGTGCTGGGACGTTCGCGCTTTGCAGCAGTGACCTCGACGCCCTTAAATAGGTCGACGAAATACAGCAACGGGTCCCGATCATCGACCGATCGATTGAAGATCAGGTCCTCGGCTGCCTCGCGATGCACTGGGTCGATCTTGTGCAGAGGCATGATCTTGGAAACATGGATGATGGCCGCCGTCATGCCGCGGGCCTGGGCGTGATGCAAAAAAACAGAGTTCAGGACGTGACGCGCTGCCGCATTGAGGCCGAAGGAAATATTCGACAGTCCCAGCACGATCTGACACTCAGGCAGTTCCTTGGCGATGCGTTCGATTGCATCCAGGGTGTTGATGCCATGATTGCGGTCCTCCTCGACACCCGTACAGATCGTAAAGGTCAACGGATCGAACATCAGGTCCGATGCCGGCAGGCCATGCTGCTTAACCGCGAAGTCATAGAGTCGGTGCGCAATCGAGAGCTTCTCGTCGACACTCTTGGCCATGCCCTCCTCGTCGATGGTCAGCGCGACGACGGCGGCGCCGTATTTACGCGCAAAAGACAAAACGGTCGCGGCCTTTTCCTCTCCATCCTCGAAATTGATCGAGTTAATGATAGCCTTACCGCCCAGGAATTTGAGGGCCGACTCGATGACCTCGATCTCGGTCGAGTCGATGACCAGCGGTACAGTAACCTGGCCGCGGAAACGCGTAATGACCTCTGCCATATCGCTGGCCTCGGGCCGTCCTACATAGGCGACACAAACATCAAGGGCGTGCGAGCCCTCGCGCACTTGATCGCGGCCTATCCCGACCAAGGCATCCCAATCCTCGTCGGCCAACAGCTCGCGAAAGCGCTTGGAGCCGTTGGCGTTGGCACGCTCGCCAATCGCGAAGATCGCATTCTCCTGGCGCAGCGGCACGCTGGAATAAAGAGAACTGACGGCTGGTATCAGCGTAACCTCGCGGGCAACCGGCGCCTTCTCGGCGCGAGCATCCAGCATTGCCCTGACGGCCGCCATATGCTGAGGCGTCGTGCCACAACAACCCCCGATCAAGTTGACGCCGTCCTCGTCGACGAAGCGACGCTGCCAATCAGCCAGCTCGTTAACACTGAGTGGATATTCGGTCTTGCCGTCCACCAGCATGGGTAGTCCGGCGTTCGGCATGACGGAGATCAGCCCTGGCCAGTTCTCGCTCAGATAGAGGATGTGTTCGGCCATCTCGGCGGGCCCGGTCGCGCAGTTCAAACCGATGCCGTCGACGTCGAGCGCGGCCAAGCTCGTCACGGCACAACCGATATCGGACCCCACCAGCATGGTCCCGGTGGTCTCGATCGTGACCTGGGCGAAAATCGGAAGGCCCTCGCAACTACGCTCGAGACGGGCCTTCTTGCAACCGTTGACGCCGGCTTTGAGGGTCAGCAGGTCCTGATGGGTCTCGAGCAAGAGCAGATCGACCCCGCCGTCAATCAGGCCCAAAGCCTGTTCGGCATAGGAGGCCTCGAGTTCGTCGTAGCTGATATGACCAAGACTCGCCAGCTTGGTACCCGGCCCCATGGAACCGATGACGTAACGCGGCCATTCCGGAGTCTCGAACTCATCGGCCACGCGGCGCGCGATCTCGGCGGACTCCTTGTTCAAGGCGTAGGTGTCATCGGACAGATCAAACTCGGCCAGGACGACCCGGTTGGCGCCGAAGGTATTGGTCTCGACACAATCACTGCCAGCCTCGTAATAGCTGCGATGCATGAACTCGACGAAGTCGGGCCGGGTCCGGGTCAGAATCTCGGAGCAGTTCTCCAGCCCCAGAAAGTCCTTCTCGACGTCCCAATCCTCAGCCTGAATCAGTGTCCCGGTACCCCCATCGCAGAGCAGTACTCGTTGGGATAGACGTTCAAGAATGCCTTCGCGCATAAATCACCTCGGATCGGTAAACACAGAAAATTAGGTTCGCAAATCACAGCTGTCGCTGCAACGGAGGCTCCGACATCTCCGCCAACTGCCCCTTAAAAGCCAGTATCTGCTCTTCCCAATACTTTTGCGTATTAAACCAAGGAAAGTTTAGCGGAAAGGCCGGATCGGACCATCGCCGCGCCAACCAAGCCGCGTAGTTTATCATACGTAGCGTGCGCAGGCCCTCAATCAACCCCAACTCGGTCGTATCAAAGGCCCTGAAGACCTCGTAACCCTCGAGGATGGCGTTGATCTGCAAGCTGCGTTGCTGGTGATCGCCGGACAATAGCATCCACAGGTCCTGCACCGCCGGCCCCGTGAGGCAGTCATCGAGATCAACGAAGAACGGGGTACGTTCCGCCCATAGGATATTGCCGAGATGACAGTCCCCGTGCAGACGGATCCCAGGACGCTGACTTAACACCGAGAATTCCGCTTCAACCCGTTCCAGGCATTGCTCGACGACGACGCGATAAGGAGACAACAATTCCGGCGGCAGGAGGTCCTGCTCAAGGATATACCGAAGTGACTCTCGCCCCAGGCGCTCAACGGTCAAGCGTGGACGATGCACGAACGGTTCACGCGCGCCGCAGTTATGGATACGCGCCATCAGTCGCCCAAGGCAGCGCAGATCACCCTCGTCCTCAAGCTCTCGCCAACGTCCAGGCTGCAACGGATAAACGGCGAAACGGAAACCCTCGAAATGAAACAGGGTTCCGTCATGCCCCGAAAAGCACAGTGGCGCGACGACCGGGACATCGGCATCAACCAGTGCCTGAGTAAATGTGTGCTCCTCAAGGATCGCGGCATCCGTCCATCGACCCGGTCTATAAAACTTGGCAACAATCGGCTCGCCGTCTTCTATGCCGACCCGATAGACCCTGTTTTCATAACTGTTAAGCGCGAGCAGGCGACCATCGCAATAGAGTCCGAGCGATTCACAGGCTGCCAGAATACGGTCCGGAATCAACTCATGATAGGGTGGATCGATGCCTCCCATTGCGTGTAGGAACCTCTTAAATTAATTTTGGGCGAAAGGTTCGATTGGCGGTTCCGTCACTTGGGCCAAGGAATGGTTTGGTCAAAGGTCACGGTTTGGTGTTTGCCCTGACATGTCGCCTGCACCATGAATCGCCAATCGCCCCCCATATGGAATTCGGTCAGTCGCAGCTCATAGACCCCGGCGCCATGTTCCGACAAATGATGCTGCATCTTGTCATCGTCCATCTCCATGTCGGGCATGGTGCTCATCAGTGTGACTTCACACCCCTTCTGTGGCTGCCCCTGCGCGTTCAGCAGTTCGAGGGTCAGGTCTGCGCCTTGCCCCACCTGCAATGGCGACGGTTTGCTGGACAGGATAAATGTGAAGTCACCAGACTGCTCCCGACCAAGCTCGCCTGACCCCGAACAGCCTGTCAGAATACCGAGACAAAACGTGAGTGCCCAAGCCGAACGCGCCACCGAAAACACCTTAATCACAAATCACCCCATTAACGAACATGTTAGGTCAGACATTCAATCGGGCCGCAGCTCGAAAGAGACCCATCACACTCTTGGCATCACTAATCTGACCGGACTCCGCCCATGATAGCGCGTCCTGAAGGGAAACCCACTGTAGTTCGATCATTTCACCGGGTTCGGTGCTAGCCTCGACGGGATGAAGCCCCTCCGCGAGATAGAGTGCGACCCGTTCGCGGAAGATACCGGGAGAACTCACGGATTCGCCCATGGACTGCCAGTGCTCGGCCCCAAGCCCGGCCTCCTCGGCGAGTTCCCTAACGGCCGTCTCGAGCGCCGTCTGTCCGGGATCGATCTTGCCCGCCGGCAACTCCCAAAACCATTCATCAAAGATGAATCGATACTGGCGGAGCAAACAGACGCGCATATCCGTGTCGACAGCTACGACCGCGGCGCCACCAGGATGGCCGACGACCTCAACGTCCATCACATAGTCATTGGGCAGCGTGACCCGCCCGGTATCCAGGGTCACGATGCGCCCCGCATAGATACGCTTCAGATCGTAATCCACAAGTCCTCCCTCAGTGGGTCAACGGCCTTGCTCATTACTTAGTTCGCTCCGATTCCAGATACTCAGCCCCGAGTGTAACAGCAAGGTGGTATCTGCTGAATCATCCCGCTCAGGCGCTGGCGCCGGTGGCGATATGCTTATCCCGGATTTGGAAAACTAAACGGATCCGGGGCTCGACAATTCGAACGCGCTGTAGATTCAACTTACGACCGACGATAGGCCGGGGTTGGGTAGCCGC
>CAZASZ010000049.1:0-14708 GCA_964487925.1 uncultured Gammaproteobacteria bacterium | reverse complement strand
ACCCAGTGGAAAAGGCGATGTTTCAAAAGTCCATCGAACAAGTCCGCGCAGACCTGGCGGAGGCAAACCTTACCGCCAAGATCCCCGCCTAGTCCCGGCGAAAAAAGCGGGCTGTCTGTTGAAAGCGCGGCCAAGGGATGGCCTGCTAGAACAGCTGTTCGGGGGTGATATCTCTAATATCCGGTTGTCGCTTTTGGCCTTGTTCCGCCTGAGGCTTCTGTTTAGCCACATGCGCAAATTCCTTGGGCACGAACCGGGACCGGAAAGTCTCGAAGATAGCGCCGCTTTGATGGCTATCGGCCAACAGCCCGCTACGCGGATCGATACGCACGGTGATTAGCCCCTTTGGCCTGACCAGCGAACGCTCGGGGACACCCTTCAAGGCCGTCCCCATGTATGAAATCCACATCGGCAAGGCCGCCCGCGCGCCAGTTTCATAGCGGCCCAGCGATCGCACCTTATCAAACCCCACCCAGCACACGGTAACCAAATCCTGGTTAAACCCAGAGAACCAGGCGTCGACCTGATCGTTGGTGGTGCCGGTCTTTCCGGCAAGATCGTGCCGACCAAGGCGTCTGGCGCGCCGGCCGGTACCGCGCCGAATGACATCCCGCAGCAGCGAATTCATGAGATAGTTGTTTTCCGGCGTCATGATTCTAGGCGCTATACGGGGCGTTAAACTCAGGCTTGCCGACGATGCGTCCCCCGCAGACGTGGTCGATGCGGCATCCACCCGCTCCTCACAGGCCTCCGTACAAATCGTTTCCGGCATTGCATTGAATAACACCTGGCCATCAGGCCCGAGTATCTGCTCAACCAGATAGGGATGCACCCTGAATCCACCATTGGCCAGCGCACTGTAGGCCCCTGCCAGCTGCATGGGCTGAGCAACACCTGACCCAAGCGCCAGAGACAGATTTTTTGGTAGCCGATCCCGCTCAAATCCGAATTTCTCGGCATAATCGATGACAAAGGGTGCGCCGATCGAGCGTAGCAATCGAATCGAGACGAGATTCCGCGAATGTATCAGGGCCTCGCGAAGACGGGTGGGGCCAAAGAACTTGCCGCTATAGTTTTCCGGCCGCCAGGCGCTCTCCAACCCTGGGTCATCAAACACCACGGGTGCGTCGTTGATCAGCGACGCCGCAGTGTAGCCCTTTTCAAGGGCTGCGGAGTAGAGAAAGGGCTTGAAATTCGAACCCGGCTGACGATAGGCCTGCGTCGCCCGATTGAATTTGCTGAGTCTGAAATCATAACCCCCAACAAGTGCGAGGACACTACCGTCCCGGGGCTGTAACGACACCAGCGCACCCTCGACTTCAGGCAACTGGGCGAGTCGCCACAGGTGATTGGCACGTCGCAGCAAGATGACGTCACCCACCTGCAAGATATCCGCGGCGTGCTTCGGGGCTGGGCCCATGTGGTTGACGTCGATGTAAGGGCGCGCCCACTTCAGTCCGGCCCAACCAATTTCGGCAGCCTCGCCATTGTTCAGGCGCACCCGGACGAGCTGCTCATCGACAAAAGTCACGATGCCCTTGCGCAAACCACCATAGGTATTCGCATCTGGGAAAACCGCCTTCCAGTCCATAGGCTCATGTAGGGCAAGCAAATCCACGTGCCGCTCGACGCCGCGGTAACCATGCCGTTGGTCATAAGCATGAAGGTCCGCGCGCAATGCCCGTTGGGCGGCAGCTTGCAAACGGGAATCCAGTGTCGTCACAACCTGGTAATTTCCGGTATACGCCTCTTTTCCATAGCGCTCGACCATGTAGGCCCGCGCCATCTCGGCCGCATAGTCGGCCTCCACATCGATCGCGAGCCCGTGTAGCTTGGATGGATCGCGATAGACAACGGCCTCCTGGTAGGCCTCTGGCGAGATGTATCCAAGCTCACGCATACGGCGCAGGACGTAGTTCCTCCGCAGTGTGGCCCGTGCCCGATTGGCGATGGGATTGTAGCGCGACGGGGCCTTGGGCAGTCCGGCAATCATGGCCATCTGGGCCAGATTGAGATCCTTAACGCCCGAGCCATAATAGACGTTTGCGGCCGCAGCCACGCCATTGGCGCGATTACCGAGGTAGATCTTATTCAAATAGAGTTCGAGGATTTGTTCCTTCGTGAACTCATGCTCCATCTTTAGCGACAGAAAGATCTCATTGAGCTTGCGCAGATAGGTCTTTTCGCGGCTCAGGAAAAAATTGCGCGCCACCTGCATCGTGATCGTGCTACCACCCTGGCTCTTTTTGCCAGTCAGAACGAGATTCCAGGCGGCACGCATGATGCCCTGGTAATCCACGCCCGGATGCACATAAAAACGATCGTCCTCGGCCGCTAGAAAGGCCTTGACCATCAGATCGGGAATCTCGTCGAAGGCGAGAGGCTGCCGTTTGACTTCGCCATACTCAGCCATGAGCTTGCGATCATGGGTCAAAACGCGCAGCGGGACCTGCATACGGATATCCCGCAGGGCCTCCGCGGATGGGAGGTCGGCGCGCAGATAATAATAGCTCGAAACCAGCGCGACGGCGCCGATCACTGAAACCAGCAGTCCGGCACGTAATATAAACAGCGATAGTCTTCGCAGAAATTTCATAGGGGTCCAGGTATAACTCGCCATCACCGGTTGCAGAAAGGTGATCTATCTTGCTTCAATTAGTGCCCATGGATTGCCTTCGGTCAATCTCCGTATAGAGCGTCCATAATTGCCTTTTCTAGAGCCGATGAAGCGCTCCAGCCATCACCACTCGACTTGACCGGCGAGAGGCATGGTTACACAGAATCGGTATCGTTGCATCCATCCGATGCTCTTACCACAACGGCGCGGATATTAAAGATGTCATTTTTTTGATCCCGTCACGGATTAATCAAAGACTCCTCAAGTTATTACGCTGACTTGCCGCCATGGTGGATTAGACGCGTAACGCTAAGCAGAAGATCACCGATGCGATGCGAATCAACAGTCACGAACGTTGTGGTGGCGCAAGATGGAGACGCGTCGATTTGGTTGCATTGCAGCGCAATTCATGAGAAACAGTGGGTGGAATCAATCAGGTGCTTAACTCAACAGATTCAATGTTAACTTTTCGGAATGATCCCACCTCAGTCGCGGTCCCGGGGCATCTAACCGTTCACGCCACTGCAGCGCGTATCTTCCAAAAAACCGTTGAAACGAACGCCATCCGGCCGTCGTCGTACGCATAGGATAAGCAAGTGCCCTTTTTCAACAGATCCTCATCATCCTTGCTCGGGCTGGATATCAGCTCGACCGCCGTCAAGCTGCTTGAATTGTCGCAGACGGGCGACCGATACCGTGTCGAGGCCTATTCGGTGATCCCTTTGCCGGCCAATAGTGTCGAGGAAAAGAACATCTCCGACGTCGATGCGGTGGGGAGCGCGATCAAACGAGCCGTCCAAAAGTCTACGACGCGAAGCAAAAACGCCGCTGTCGCCGTTGCCGGTTCCGCCGTGATCACCAAGATCATTACCATGCCGGCAAATCTGACCGACGACGAGATGGCCGATCAGATCCAACTCGATGCCGACCAGTACATCCCCTACCCCCTTGAGGAGGTCAGCCTGGACTTCGAGGTCATAGGTCCTTCTGAAAAAGTTCCGGACTCGGTAGATGTCTTGTTGGCGGCATCGCGTAGCGAGAATGTCGATATTCGCGTTGCCGCTGCCGAACTCGGCGGCCTGGCGACCAAGGTTGTCGACGTGGAAGCCTTTGCTATCGAGTCCGCATTCTCCCTGTTGCGTGATCAACTACCAGACAATGGCGTAGGCAAGACGATTGCCGTAATTGACGTCGGCGCTACGATGACGACGCTCAGCGTCTCTCACGATTTTAAGGTGATCTACACTAGAGAGCAGGTCTTTGGCGGAAAACAGCTGACCGAAGAGATAATGCGCCGCTATGGTCTGACCTATGAGGAAGCCGGTCTTGCAAAGAAGCAAGGTGGATTGCCCGACAACTACGAGCCCGAAGTGCTCAAGCCCTTTGTCGACGCGATGGTACAGCAGGCCAGCCGCTCGCTACAGTTTTTTTTCTCGTCGAGCCAGTACAATACGGTCGACCATATCGTCCTGGCAGGAGGTTGCTCCAGCATCCCCGGTGTCGACAGTCTGATTGAGGACAAGCTCGGCGTAGCCACCTCCATTGCCAACCCGTTTACCAATATGTCGCTGTCCCCCAAGATCAGCGCCGACGCAATAAGAAATGATGCTGCTGCAATGATGATTGCCTGTGGCCTTGCCCTGCGGAGGTTTGGCTAACTCATGACCCGCATTAACCTATTACCTTGGCGCGAAACGCTTCGCACTGAACGCCAAAAGAGCTTTTTTATCGCGATGGGCAGCGCCTCAGCGGC
This sequence comes from uncultured Gammaproteobacteria bacterium, assembly GCA_964487925.1. Classification (GTDB taxonomy): domain Bacteria; phylum Pseudomonadota; class Gammaproteobacteria; order SZUA-140; family SZUA-140; genus RI-283. The sequence continues at coordinate 10,338 of CAZASZ010000049.1, read as the reverse complement.
AATGATCCTGATCATCCTCGCGATCCATCTCTTTGTCGGAAGCCAGATCGAGTACCAGAACAAGCGCAACAGTTTCATCAAAATAGAAATTGACAAGGTCGACTTGAAGATCCGGAAAATCAAAGACATTGAGAATGAAAAGAGCCGTCTGCTGGCCCGCATGCACATCATTCAGCAGTTGCAGACCCAGCGTCCGGAGATCGTTCATATTTTTCAGGAACTCGTGAAACGCCTACCCGAGGGGATCTACTTAACCAGCGCCGAGGAAGAGGCCGGATCGTTGGTGTTGTCTGGTATCGCCCAGTCAAACGCGCGGATCTCGGCTTTTATGAGGCAGCTTGATCTGTCCGATTGGTTCAAGTCACCACGCCTTGAGGTCATTCAGGCCGACGAAAATGATGCCGTCAGGACCAGTCGTTTCAAACTGGCCGTGCGTATCGTCAAACAGGAGCCGGTTTCAGCCGGACAGGAAAGCTAGACCATGAATATCGATTTTTCCGCGCTGAAAAATGTCGATCCGCGTGATGTCTCCCGCTGGCCGTTGGCGCTTCGGGTGTTGGCCATCGTTGCATCTTGCCTCGTGGTGCTGGCCGCCGGTATTTGGTTCGATACCACGAATCAGTATGATCTCCTGGAGTCGGCTAGCAAGCAGGAAGTGGATCTCAAGCGAACCTTCAAGATCAAGCAGCACAAGGCCTCAAATCTACCGGCCTACATCACGCAGATGGAGGAAATGAAAAAATCCTTCGGTGCGATGTTGCGCCAGCTACCCAGTAACACCGAGGTAGCTGAATTGTTGCTGGATATCTCCCAAACGGGTATGCAGGCCGGTCTCGAGTTTGAACTATTCAAACCTGAAAAGGAGATCCCGGCCGAGTTTTATGCGGAGCTGCCGATCAAGATCAAGGTATCGGGGACCTATCACGAATTCGGAAAATTTATCAGCGATATCGCATCGCTGTCGAGAATCGTGACCCTACATGACTTCAAAATCGAACCGTTTACGGCCCGCGCAAATGACAAGACGGCAAAGAATCTATTGATTATGTCCTTGACAGCAAAGACCTATCGCTACCTGGACGAAAACGAGATTCAGGAAAAATAAGCTATGCAACCGTCACGTTCCATTTTAAAAGATATTGGCGCTCGTCTCCTGCCTTTGTTTACGATCGTGGCCCTGGCCGGTTGTAGTCAAAGTGGCCTGGAAGACCTTGAGCAATTTATCAATCAGGCACGCATGGAAAAAGGCACTGTCGCGCCCTTGCCCAAGTTCAAGCCTGTGGAAACCTTTGTATACTCCGCTTTCGACGCCCGTGATCCGTTTAGGAACTGGCAGATCGAGCCGTTGGACGACGTAGCGAAGAATGGCTCGAACAATGGCCTGCAGCCGGACACAAAACGGCCCCGAGAGAAACTCGAGAAGTTCCCACTCGACTCACTGCACCTCCGCGGCACGCTGACCATTGGCAAGGTCAGATGGGCATTGATAGGCAGCCCGGATAATATTGTCTTCCGGGTCAAAACAGGAAACCATATGGGCCGGAACTTCGGGAAGATTGATTCGATCACAGAGGACACGATCCTTCTGACCGAGATCGTGTCCGATGGCCTAGGTGGGTGGCAGAAACGCAAGTCTACACTTACATCCTCAAGTGAATGACCATGTGGCAGACAGACGCGCGCACGCTCCCAGAGCACAAGACTCAATGGCATTTTTCAATAAAGGGCTTCATGATGACTAGAAATGAACAGACGCTGATCACGACTCCCTGGCGAGGTCATTTCTTGAGCATTTTAGTCATGCTCCTCGTCATACCCGGAATCGCGACAGCAGCGACCGCTGCCGGCGACAAGGCGCAAAGGACCCTAGACCAGATCCATTTCTCGATGCTTCCCGACAAGAGAATCGAGATCCGCCTTGGGATGACTGGCGAACCACTGGCAAAACCGCCCCTGTCCTTCAGTATCGACCGTCCCGCGCGAATCGCGCTTGACCTGCCTAGCACGGCCAGCACGCTTGAGCGACGCCACACCATCGGCATGGGTCAGGTCCGAGGGCTCAACGTCGTATCTGCGAAAGGCCGTACCCGCGTTGTGATCAACCTTGATGGCATGATGCCCTACGAAACTCGTGTCCTCGACAATGAGCTTGCCATCATCTTGGGTACTGGCGATACGGAGGCCGATCTTGCCGCTTCGCAAAGCGCCCCCCCCGTGGCCAGCTCTGATTCGGCAACGGCTTCCCCATCGGCCGCCGCGCCTCTGATGGCACCCGATACCGCACCGCAGACCGTCATTTCCAAGATCGATTTTCATCGCGGCAAGAAGGGCGAAGGGTTGATCACGATCAGTCTTCCCGATTCAAACATTGCGGCCAACGTGCATGACGAGGGCGACAAGATCATCGTCGATTTTGCCAACGCTCATCTGAGCACAGACCTCGAACGCCGCCTCGATGTCGTCGACTTCGCGACCGTCGTGCATCAGATCGACAGCTTCAATCGCCCTCAGGGAGCCCGGCTTGTGGTCACGGTTCCTGAGGCCCATGAGCATCTGGCCTACCAAGCCGACCGCGAGTTTACGCTCGAGATCAAGAAAAGGGTGATGGATGCCCAGGCCAAGGCCGAGGCAAGCTATAAAGGTGATCGCCTGTCCCTGAATTTTCAGGATATCGATGTCCGCGCCGTACTGCAGATCATTGCTGACTTCACGAAGACAAATCTCGTAACCAGCGATTCCGTGCAAGGCAAGGTGACCCTACGTCTGCAGAATGTTCCCTGGGATCAGGCATTGATGTTGATCCTCAAGGCCAAAGGGCTCGCCAAACGCGAGATGGGCAACGTCATCCTGGTCGCGCCGGCCGAGGAGATCGCAAAGCGCGAGAAGCAGGAATTCGAGGCCAAGAAACAGGTCGAGGACTTGGCCCCGCTGTATTCGTTGCTGATCCATATCAACTATGCCAAGGCCGAAACTATTGCTTCGTTACTCAAGGCCAAAGAGAACTCCATGCTCTCCCCGCGCGGAAATGTAACCGTCGATGAGCGCACCAACGCCCTGTTGCTGAAAGACACGAACGACAAGCTCGAAGAAATCCGTAAGCTCGTGGACAAATTGGATATTCCGGTAAAACAGGTCCTGGTCGAGTCAAGAATCGTAGTGGCTAATGATGACTTCAGCAAAGAGCTGGGGGCGAGATTCGGCGCGACTGCGGTCTCCAGTAAGGGTGCAAATGGCGCTATCGGCTTGTCCGGCACGCTGTCCGGAACGGACACGATCACCTCTTCGGCGCCTGCGCCCTATACCATGCCCTCGCTGTCAAATCGCCTCGGTGTCAACCTGCCCGTTGCCAGCCCGGCCGGACAGATCGCCCTGTCGATCCTGAGCAGCGACTACCTCGTCGACCTCGAGCTTTCGGCCATGCAGGCGGAAGGCCGAGGCGAGGTTCTGTCCAATCCTCGTGTCATCACCTCGAATCAGACCGAGGCCACGATCGAGCAGGGTGTAGAGATCCCTTATCTTGAGGCCTCTTCAAGCGGTGCCGCCACAGTCGCCTTCAAGAAGGCTGTGCTGAGTCTCAAGGTGCAGCCGCATATCACACCGGACGGTCATGTCATCATGGATCTGGCCGTCAATAAGGATAGCGTCGGCGATATCTTTCAGGGTGTCCCCAGCGTGAATACTCGCGAGGTCACCACCCAGGTCTTGGTCAATAACGGCGAGACCATCGTCCTGGGCGGCATTTACGAGCAAAACCGCCTACACAAAGTCGATAAGGTGCCTCTGCTCGGCGACATCCCAATCCTGGGCCGGCTCTTTCAACATACGAGCGACACGAACAGCAAAGCCGAGCTGCTGATCTTTGTAACGCCCAAGATCCTTAAAGAGAACAAAACCCTGCGCTGATCAAATCAGATCTGATTTAGCCCGGCGCAGGGAATGAACGCAAATCGGCCGATAGATATGACGGCGGTGACTACGTCCCTTGCAGGACGATCTACGCAAAATAAGCACAATAGTCCATTTCAGTATGCGTATGGCAACCGCCATGTTGGAGTTTCGATGATGGGAAAAATGATCAAGACTTTATTGACTCTGGGCCTAGCAGCTCTTTTAACGGCCTGCGGCGATAACGGCAGTTTTTTCGCGACCGGGATCAGCTCTTCGGGGGCTGCGAGCGTGACTCTGTTGGTCAGTTCGCCTCAGCTCGGATCTGGCGATACGACGGGGGTCACGATCACGGCCGTCGTCAAGGACAGCGGAAACCTCGTGACCGAGGGCATTCCGGTCGTCTTTTCCGCCAGTAGCGGCGCGTTGGCGGTCAGCCAGGGTACAACCGATGCCAGCGGCCAAGCCATCGCCGTATTGACGCCGGGGAGCGACTTCACCAATCGCACCGTCACCGTCACCGCCACGACCGGAAGCGCCAGCCAGACTGCAACCGTGGACATCACGGGTACTTCCGTGTCAATCGGTGGTGAAACGACTATAGTACAAGGCAACAGCACGATACTAACTGCGACGCTGACCGATTCCGCGAGCAATGGTATCAGTGGCGCCACGATGACCATCAGCTCCAGTCTCGGCAGCACACTGTCGGCCTCGACGCTGACGACCGACAGCACGGGCAAGGTCAGCGTGACGGTTACCGGGGCTACCGCCGGCGTTGATACCATTACATTTCTGGCCGCCGGTGTAACCGCCACCCATACCCTAACGATTTCGGGCGACCAGTTTCAAATATCCGCTCCGACTGCGAATACGGAGATCCCTCTGAGCACACCTCAAGCGATCACCGCAAACTGGCTAATCAGCGGGACGCCTCAGGTTGGGCAGACCGTCAATTTCTCCGCAACTCGGGGTACTTTGACGGCTACGTCTGCTGTCACCGACGCTTCTGGCAACGCCAGCGTCTCGATTAGTTCGACCAGCGCCGGTCCGTCGACAATCACGGCTCAGGTCTCAAGCGGACCCAGCGCGAGCAAACCCATCAGTTTCGTAGCCACGGTGCCAGCAACGGTCAATCTCCAGACCGACAAGACCAGCATCGGGCCGAACGATGGCAGCCAAACGACGCAGCAGCAAGCCACGTTGACCGCGACCGTCCGCGACGCCAACAACAACCTCGTCAAGGGTCAGAGCGTAAGCTTCACGATCCTTGCCGATGTCAGTGGCGGTTCTCTGACCTCCTCCACGGTGGTGACAGACAGCCTCGGTAAGGCCTCGACGACCTATATTTCATCCGCAGCCACCACGGCAAAAGACGGCGTGCAGATTCAAGCGTCCGTCAGCGGCATCACGGACACGGTGACTCTGTCAGTCGCCCAAAGCGCACTCTTCATCAGCCTCGGAACGGGTAACCAGATCCTGGTCCCCAACGAGACGACTTATGCGATCCCATTTTCCGTAATTCTGACCGATGCTAACGGCAATGCGGACCCTGGTAAGAACATTAATATCTCAATCGAACCGATTTCATATTATAAAGGCCAGTGGAATTGGAACAGCACGGATTCTGTGTGGGTACAGACCTATTCTGCTACCGCGTGCCCGAACGAAGATGCAAATCTCAATGGTGTACTGGATACGGGCGAGGATCTCAACAGTAATTTCATCCTGGACCCGGGTAATGTCACGAGCACGCCCGGTACCGTGACGACGGGCACGGATGGTTCGATCCAATTCAATGTAACCTATGCCCAACAGTATGCGCTGTGGGTCAAGGTTAGACTGACGGCCTCGCGCACCGTTGCCGGTACCGAGTCGCTCGCCTCGTCTACGTTCCTTCTACCCATCCTCGCCTCGACTCTCGCCACCGAGACGCCGCCGCCTCCAGGCCAGTTCAGCCCGTTTGGAAACGCAGCCGTCTGTAGCGATCCCTCTTAGGGCCGGGAGGATCACAGGTCTAACCAGCGAAGGGCAGATCCATGGGTCTGCCCTTCGCCATTATATCTCTGGCATAATGGCTCCCCATGGACGGGGACAAAAACATTATCCTTGTCGGCCTCATGGGCGCCGGCAAGACCACGATCGGGAAACGCATTGCGCATGCATTGCGCATGGAATTCGTCGACAGCGATCAGGAGATCGAGCAGCGCACGGGGGCCGATATCCCCTGGATCTTCGATATCGAAGGCGAGGATGGCTTTCGACGCCGCGAACGCGATGTCATTGCGGAGATATGCCAACGCTCGGGCATCGTGCTTGCGACCGGCGGCGGTGCCGTACTGGACGAGGCCAATCGCGAGACTCTCCGCAATTGCGGCACGGTCGTCTATCTCTGCGCCTCGGTCGATCAAATCTACCGCCGTATTTCACGCAGTACCCACCGCCCCCTGCTTCGATGCGAGAACCCCCGCCGGCGCCTCAGGGAACTGCTTGAGACGCGTGACCCGCTCTATCGGGAGGTCGCGCATCATGTCATTGTCACCGATCAACATAGCGTTCAGCATATGGTTCGACAGATTCTTCGACAGATTCGCCCGACGGGTGGAAAGTCCAGGGTTGCCTCATGAGCGGATCAATGCTGCATCAGCGTCTCGACGTCGACCTTGGGCCGCGTAGTTATCCGATCTATATCGGGCAGGGTCTGCTCGACAACCCCAGCTATCTGCATCCGCATATTTCAGGGCGTCAGGTCATGGTCGTCAGCAACGAGACCGTCGCTCCACTTTACCTGGATCGCCTGCTCGCCAGCCTGCAAGGCTATGATTGCGTCGCCCATCTCCTGCCGGATGGCGAACGCTACAAAGATTTGACCCACTGGCAGACGATAGTGGATGCCATGCTGAACGCACGCTTTGATCGTGGCTCGACAGTTGTCGCTCTCGGCGGCGGTGTCGTCGGCGATATGGCCGGGTTCGCGGCAGCCTGTTACCAGCGCGGTGTCGGGTTTGTTCAGGTACCGACGACCCTGCTGTCCCAAGTCGACTCCTCGGTTGGCGGTAAGACAGGCGTCAATCACCCTCTGGGTAAGAACATGATTGGGGCCTTTTATCAGCCACAGGGTGTCATCGCCGACACTGAGGTCTTGAACACATTGGACGACCGTCAGCTTAGCGCGGGACTGGCCGAGATCATCAAATATGGGCTAATCCGTGATGCCGAGTTCTTCGCTTGGCTCGAACGGAACATGTCCGCACTGCTCGATCGGGATCCGGATGCCCTGGCCTACGCCATCGCCGAATCCTGCAAGTGCAAGGCGCGTATTGTCGCCGCAGATGAACATGAGGGTGGTATTCGCGCCCTGCTCAACCTTGGCCATACCTTCGGGCATGCCATAGAAACGGGGGTCGGCTACGGTGAGTGGCTTCATGGTGAGGCCGTCGGGGCCGGTATGATGATGGCTGGCGACCTCTCTCACCGACTTGGCATATTGAATCAGGAGGACCTGACAGCAGTCACCCACCTGCTCGCACTGGCGCACCTGCCGATTGCTCCTCCGCCGAACATGGGACCCGATCGCTTCCTGGAACTCATGGCCATCGACAAGAAGGTTAGGGATGGTCGCCTGAACCTTGTCCTAATTAAAGGGATTGGTCACGGCATCATTAGCTCGACCTTTCCTCCCGAGGCATTAAAGGAATGTCTGACCGCGATCTGCCGTCCATGACACTGGCATCTTATGCCGCAGATGAAACTCGCTCCCAAGGGCGGCGTTTCTCCGAGGCGAGACCCGCCTATCGCTCTGAGTTCCAGCGTGATCGCGACCGCATCGTTCACAGCGGTGCTTTTCGCAGACTCGAATACAAGACCCAGGTCTTCGTGAACCATGAAGGCGATATGTTTCGGACCCGGTTGACACATTCCATAGAGGTCGCCCAAATCGGGCGCTCGATTGCCCGCTCGCTTCAAATCAACGAAGACCTGACCGAGGCCATCGCGCTCGCCCACGACCTCGGACACACGCCCTTTGGCCATGCAGGGCAGGATGCGCTGAATGAATGCATGAAGGACTTCGAGGGCTTTGAACATAACATTCAATCGCTTCGCGTGGTCGATGAGCTGGAAGAGCGATATGCCGATTTCCCAGGACTCAACCTCACCTTCGAGACACGTGAAGGGATACTAAAGCACTGCTCACAACGCTGGGCCGAGACGCTTGGCGATATCGGCCGGCGTTTCATCGAAAAACGGCAGCCCAGCCTTGAGGCACAGCTCGCCAATCTCGCCGACGAGATCGCCTATAATAACCATGATATCGACGATGGCCTCCGAGCCGGTCTGATCACGATCACGGATATGTTGGCCTGCACGCTGTTCAGGGTTCAGTATGAGACGGTAACCAGGACCTATCCCGGGCTCGGTGAACGGCGCGCCATCCATGAGACCATCCGACGAATGATCAATCTACAGGTCACAAATCTGATTGAGAACAGCGCGAGACATATTCACGATGCCGGCGTCGGAAGCATAGACGAGGTGCGTGACCAAGACAAAGCGCTGATCGGTTTCAGTCCGGAGATGGCTGCGGATAACCTCGAGCTCAAGCGCTTTCTACGTGACCGGCTTTATCAACATTACCGTGTCAGGCGCATGGGGACCAAGGCCAAGCGAATCATTCGCTCGCTGTTCGAGATATTTATGGAAGATGTGAAACTGTTGCCGGATGGATATCGGGACAAGGTCCTAGACGCGACACCTGATCGCGTGCTGACGGCCCGGATCATCGCCGACTACATTGCCGGCATGACCGATCGCTACGCCATCAATGAATACAACCGGCTCTTCGATCCCGCCCAGTTGACCTGAACGGATACGACGTATTCAGTTCACCTGCGCTGGAGGTGTATTTTTATGCACCTTCACCCAAGCCTTTTCGGCACGACGGAGCATCAGGGCGGCATCGTTATGACCCTCGGCCATGGCGACGATCATCGGCGTTCGCCCATGATCATCCTGAACGGTAGGGTCGGCGCCTGCATCCAGCAAGGCCTTGATGATCACAAGATGTCCCTTGCGCCCAGCCCAATGCAGGGCGGTCGCCTTGCCCTCATCCCGAAGGTCGACCCGTGCGCCGTGCCTCAACAATATCTTCACGATCGCCTCGTGATCCTTGACCGCAGCACGCATCAAAGCCGTCCAGCCGTCATCGGCCTGGGCGTTGACATCCGCCCCGTGGTTCAGCAGCAAATTTACGAGTTCCTCGTGCCCAACACGGGCGGCATGCATGAGCGCCGTCCAGCCGTAGGCGTTGCGGGCATTGATATCGACACCCCCATCGACGAGATCCTTGGCCTCCGTCATCTCCTCGTGCATGACCTTGTCCATAAGTGGGGTATTATTGTCACAACCGACAAGACTCAGCAAAAACACCACGCAAACCAAATAACGCATTGCAACCCTTCCGGGAAAGATTATGAATGCCGGCATTCTAGCATGGGCTTGACCGAGTCTCATGACGGACCCCCAAAAAGTAAGGCGCCCTGGCGGTTTCAATATCGCCAGGGCGCCCTTTGGGTCTTGCCTGTGATCAGAGCAGTCTTAACTAGACCTCTTGACGGCGGCGCCCCACAGCCACCAGACCGATCAGGCCGCTGCCCAGAAGCCAGACTGCTGCGGGGACAGGGACGGCAGCGACGCTAGTCGCGGAGAAGGTAAATGGCCCATTCAGGGCGGACACCTCGCCCACAACGGCGCCCGTCGGATCAGCTTCGTACATATAAAATAGCGCATCCACTACCGACGTACGGAAACTTTGCAACTGCGTAAGCGTGGGTATGCCTGTACCGGAGAGCCAACTCGAATTGCCGTAGAGATCAAGCTGCCAAGTGTGCGTATTGCCGACGCCATAAGGGTTGGTAGCTGAGCCGACCAAGGTTAGCTGATCATAAAAGACACCAGCGGTCAAAAAATCGACCGCGACGTTGTTATACACTGTCAGACTCAAGGATGAACTCGCCGGGGTCGTTCCGAAGTTCTGGAAGTCGGTGTCGATATAGGCCGTTGAGGTGGGATTTGTTACATAGGACCTATAGGCGTTCGGGACCGATGTGTCCGTATTAAACACATAGTGCATCTGCTGCCCGGCAGAGACAGCGGCAGCCGAATACAGCCTCGGCGTATCCGCCGACGTGCTGCTCAGCGCATTGATGATGTTGGTATCGAAAAGGAACTGGGTCTGAATGGTATCGCCACCGGCGGTGGTCGGATAGTCACCGACGGTCTGATAGCTCCCGCCCGACGCAATGCTGCCAAGGATAGCGCCTGTCACTGCGGTCGTGCCATCCACAAAAAAAGACACAGGCGCCGCCTGAGCCGGCGAGACCACAAATCCAAAAAAGGCCAATGCCCAAATAATGTGTTTCATGACTTATCCTTCGTCAACGTGGAAGTTATCCC
>CAZASZ010000048.1:9554-15062 GCA_964487925.1 uncultured Gammaproteobacteria bacterium | reverse complement strand
AGAATCAAGCGGGAGGTTACGGTCTCGCCGAGGAAAGCTACTCCGCCCACGGCGGTAATGACAGGGACACTCAACTGCACGATGGCGGCCTGAGTGGACCTGAGCTCCGGCAATACGGCGTACCAGAGAATGTAGCCAATGGCCGATGCCAACGCCCCGGAGATCACCGCCAACCAGACACCGGCAAGATCGACCGCCATGTTCCTGAACATAAACAAGCTCAGGAGCGCGGTAATCGGCACTGCGCGGATGAAATTGCCGGCGGACATGGCACTTGGGTCGCCAACTGCCTTCCCACGCACCGAATAGACGCCCCAGGCAACACCCGCAACGAGCATAAGGATGGACCCGAACAGCGGCGGCGAAGAGATCCCCGGTAGCAACAGTACGACAAATCCTCCGAAGGCGAGCAAAATGCCAAGCAGCTGAATTCTGCCGATGGGTTCACCCCGCCAGACGCCGTGGCCGATCATGGTCGCCTGAACTGCTGCATACAGCAGCAAGGCGCCGGTGGCCACAGGAAGATCAACATAGGCGAACGAAAACCCGGCCGCATAGGCAAACAATGCGAATGCCGATTTCCAACTACCCTCTATCGCCACCGCATTGCGACGCACGCGCACGATGACAAAAAGCATCAAGGCACCGGAGACCAGCCGCAGCGTCGTGAAACTGGCGGCATCGATATTGGTCTGATTGAGCGCTAAACGACAGAGCAGAGAATTGCCGGCGAAGGCTAACATCACCAATGAAGTCAGCGCAAAAACCCGCGCATGCGTCATCGCCTGATGATTGCTTTCCGCACCAGGCGTTAACGCCACATGCGCCTCAAGATTTCATTCTTATCCACGAAATGATGCTTTAGCGCCGCCAGTATATGGAGCGCAATCAGGACTCCGATACTGTAGGCCAACACCACATGAATCGTGATCACGAGTTCAGACTGCGCCTTGTTGAGCTCCATGAGGCTGGGGATCTCGAACACATCATAAATGGAGATTTCATCCCCTAGCGCGGTCGCGAACAGGTAGCCGAATATCGGGATCACCACCATTGCGAGCATGAGCACGCCGTGGACGATCCGCGCCAGCAAAGACTCCCATCTGGCCAAGGTCGCCAACTGCTCGGGATAGGGTGTCACCAGCCGCCACGCCACCTTGACGAAAAAAAGACAGAACACTGACAATCCAATCGTCTGGTGCAGGTCGAGCAAGCGAAAAAAGAGCGGATTCTCGTCGCTCAATGTCGTCATATAACTGCCTATAGCGATCAGGCCAAGCATCAGCGGCGCTATCAGCCAATGCAGCGACTTGGCGACGATGCCGTATTGGGTCCGGGTATTAAGCATCATGGCATGACGACCGCAGACATTACGAGCGCTCGCACGCTAACGGCGAAAGCCAGCTGAGCCCCTTTTCAGATTCCTCTTTGAAAAGTCCCGGTCCTTGAGACCCGAGTTAATGCTGATCGTATCGACCTCCAACACCGTCTTCGCACCGCTTTTTGGGCTGACCGCCGTGACGTTCTTCCATACCCAAAACTTACCAACTTGCGACCAGGCGATATCGACATCCAAGGTCTCTTCGCTGTCCACATCAAAGTATTGGGCGCGATCGACCCGGAAACTTTCGCGATCGACCCAGCGAACGGTCTTCGCCGATTCGTCCTTTTGCCTCTGTTTTGGCGTGCTGAGGATGACGTAGTGGGCTCTGCCATCCAGCATCTCCTCACCGACGAGGGTATGCGTATCCAAACTGGGCGGACGCGGATCGAGGTGTTCCCGTTTGAGGAGTGAGTTGGCGAATTCATCGTCATCATCGGCCTTGTCATCGCCACGATGCGCGATGCGCCGTGTGGTGCGCAACTCGGGCAGATAGATCCACTCGCTGTCCTGTTTAGCGCTTCCGGCCGGCGTAAGCCATCCGAGATAGGCGATTCCCCTCTTATCCGTGGGAAACTCACCGAAGAACATCGCCTTGTTATCGTAGCCATCCTTGCCCTTCATGTTTTTCCAAACCATGGTGTAGGCAACCTGTTGTTCTTTTTTGCCTGCCGAGGAAAAGGTAAAGGTCAGCGTGGCGATCTGGTCGTCGACCCGATTGCGTTCATAGGCCCTGGTGGCGATTTCGTCCGCGCTGAGCGTTTCGGCATGAACAGCAAAACCCTGACACATCGCCACGAGCACCAGGATGGATATCAGATTCTTCAATCGTATCTCCTAAAATATCGTGATGTTGACGACAGACGTGACGCAGTTCGAGCTGCCGTCACCCGCTGACCCCCGATATATACGCCGCAGTCAAGGGATGTGTCGGTCTTTCAAACAGCGGTCGGCATTGACCGAATTCGATCAATTCTCCCACACGCTCTTTCATCCAGAAAAAGGCGGCGTAGTTGGCGATGCGCCGTGCCTGGGCAAGATTGTGAGTGACGATAATCACGGTGTAGCGGCCGCGCAGACTTTGAATGAGTTCCTCGACCACGCCGGATGAGATGGGGTCGAGCGCACTGCACGGCTCGTCCATCAGCAACACGGACGGCTCCAACACCAGCGCGCGCGCAATGCACAGACGCTGCTGCTGACCGCCGGACAGGGCGAGCGCCGGACGATCGAGACGATCGCTCACCTCGTCCCAGAGACCGACATCGCGCAGCGCCGCCTCGATCTTCCCGTCGATCACGTCACGACGCCGGATGCCGTGTTCACGAAGCGGCAGCTCTAGATTGCGGCGGATCGATAACGGGAATGGGTTGGGCCTCTGAAAGATCATGCCGATCTGGCGTCGCAGTGTCAGTACATTGAGGTGGCGATCGAGCACGTCCACGGCGTCGAATCGCACCTCACCGCTTACCCGCGCACTGGGGATGGAGTCGGTCAGGCGGTTCAGCGCGGAAAGAAAACTAGTCTTGCCGCAACCAGACGGGCCGATCAGCGCCGTAATGCAGCCCCGGTAAATATCGAGCGAAACACCATCGAGCACAGTCGTCTCGCCGTAGGCAATCGATAAGTCGCGAACGCTCAGATGAGGTACGGGCTCGCAACAGGACGGCCCCGACTCGACATCGCCCAGGGTATACGTCCTTATCTGTTCATCCTTCATTGAGTGACCCTCCGGCCCAGCCATCGATCGGTAAATAAGAGTGCGCCAGCATTCATGGCGATGATCAGGGCGATCAATACCAGCGCCGAGGCATACGCGGCCTTGTCGCCGCCTGTGACATTCATGGAAAGCTCATAGATATGGACCGCCAGCGCACGACCCGAATCGGACAGCGCCTCCGGCATCCGGTCCACATAGCCACTGGTAAAGATCAGCGCCGCTGTCTCGGCCGTGGCGCGGCCGATGCCGAGCAGCAGTCCGGCGCCGATCGCGGGCGCGGCCGCAGGCAGCAATATGTGCATTAAGGCCGCGGCGCGCGTCATGCCCAGCGCCTGAGCGCCACGGCGCCAATCGTCGTTGACGGAGGTCAGTCCGCCCTCGCTGGTGCGAATCAGAATAGGCAGAATCATGCAGGCCAGGGTAAGCCCTCCCGAGAGGATCGAAAAGCCCAGGTTGAGATAGATGGAAAAGAAGGCATAACCGAATAGACCGAAGACGATCGACGGAACCCCCGCCAAGACATCGAGACTGAGCCGCACCGTGTCGCCGAATGAAGCGCTGCGGCGCGTGTATTCAGCGAGCCAGACGGCCGCGCCCAGGCCCAGAGGAATCGCCACCGCCAGCGCGACGGCAAGTATCAATAGCGTGGAAACGAGTATCGAGGCGATACCACCCGCACGGCCGGCGTGCTCCGGTTGCGTCACCAGGAAGGACCAAGACAGGTGGCTGACACCGCGCCAAATCAGATCGCCCAACAACCAGATAAAGGCCGCCGCCACCAGCAGCGCGGCGCACCATATCATCGTGCTAAACAAACGGTTAGCCATAACTCGCGCCCCGCGTGATGCGCGCCGCAGTCCATGCCAACACCAGCACCATCAGGGTCAATAGCAGCCCGGAGGCGAACAGGCCGGCACGGTGCGCATCGGCGGCATAGCCCATCTCCAGCGCGATGTTCGCCGTCAGCACCCGTACCGGCTGGAAAAGACCGCTAGGAAACTGGACAACGTTGCCGGCCACCATCAACACCGCCATGGTCTCGCCCAGGGCACGGGCGATCGCGAGCAGCATGCCACCCATGATCCCGCCACGCGCCGCCGGTATCGCCACGCCGACAATGACCCCTTTTCGGCTCATGCCGAGTGCGGCGGCGCCATGGAATAGAGTGGGTGGAACACTACGCAGCGCCGATCCAGCGGTCAGAGCGACGGTGGGCAGGATCATCAATGCAAGGATGATGATCGCCGTAAAGAGGCCGGCGCCCGGGGGTTGCCAGCGGGCGATCAAGGGCACCAGCACCGTGAGCCCCCACAGCCCGTAGACCACGGACGGGATGCCGGCCAACAAGGCAAGCACCATGCGATAAATCTTGGCGAGCTGGGCGGGTGCATAGAAACGTTCGAATATGGCGCTCGCAAGGCCAAGCGGCGCCGCCAACAGGATTGATCCGAGGGCCACGGCCAGGGTCGCCCAGACCATGGGCAGAAGGCCGAAATGGCCCTCGAGTGGATACCAACTATCGTCCGAGAAGAAACGCCACCAGCCACCGCTACTCAAAACCGGCCAGGCCTCGCGCAAGAGAAAGATCAGCACCAGCAGCAGGATCAAGGCCGCGCCGGTCGCCAGCGCCGTCAGCAACGGCGCGATCAAACCATCAGCGTTTGGGCGGGACAAAGTATTGGGTCTGGATAAGGTCATCGATGGCGTTCGAACCTGCGAAATTGATAAATCGTTGAGCCAATGACGATGGTCGCCCCTTAATCACGAGGTTAAGTGGCCGTGACAGCGGGAACTGACCGTTGCGCACATTCTCCACGCTTGCCGCGACGCCAGCCATGGGCAATAACTTGATAGGCGTGCCCTGCGCCGCTTCATATTCAGCGGTACCGATGGAGACATAGCCGATAGCCCCAGGGTTGCCGGCAACCATCTTAATACCCTGCTGGTTATCGCCGATGATGACTTGAGGCCTGATGGCGCTGTTTTTCAACCCAAAATGGTGCAGAAACAACTCCAGCGTGGAATGCCCCTCCGCCTTGTTCACTACCGTGATCCGCGCATCGTTGCCGCCGACGTCTCGCCAGTTGGTAATTCGTCCAGTGTAGATCGCCTTGATCTCCTCGTCACTCAATGCCGTAACCGGATTGGCACGATTTAGGATGATACTGACGCCATCCAGGGCAATCGTAAAGGGCGTGAGGTCTTGTTCGCTAGGTTTGAGCGCGCGTGAGGCCATGCCGATATCGGCCATGCCCGTCCGCGCATCAGCAACACCGCGTGACGAACCCCCAGTCTGCACGTCGACGCGCACGCCGGGATTCCGCCGCTCGAAACGCTTGCCGATCTCCAATGCCAGCGGTGCGATCGTGCTGGACCCCGTGAGGACCAAGCGACGATCCGAGGCATG
>CAZASZ010000048.1:6034-9454 GCA_964487925.1 uncultured Gammaproteobacteria bacterium | reverse complement strand
CCGCCCGTTGAATTGCATTCGTATTTTGCGCCCACGGGACTTACAATCCCGCTATGTTTCTGGGCGTGGATACAGGCGGCACATTTACCGATTTTGTCTGTTTCGATGCGGACGGCATGCGCTTTCACAAGGTGCTGTCGACCCCCGACGATCCATCGCGGGCTATCGGGCAAGGCATCCGCGAGCTCGGGCTGGATTGCGGCGAGATACACCTGGTGCATGGATCCACGGTAGCCACCAACGCAATCTTGGAAAGAAAGGGCGTCCGCACACTGTTCGTGACCAACAGAGGCCTTGAGGACCTATTGAGCATTGGCCGCCAGACCCGATCGCGGCTTTACGATCTAACGCCTACGCCAGTGCAGGCATGGATCAGGCGCGAGGACTGCCTGGGTATCGACGGGCGGATCGACGCCGATGGAGAGGAGATCGCCCCGCTCGCCCTCAAGGCGCACGAGACCTTGGCGCAGCGACTTGCCGAGGGCGGTTACGAGGCCGTCGCCATCTGCCTGCTATTCGCCTTTCTGAATCCCGCGCATGAGCGCCGCCTGGCCGATGCCTTGCCCAACAACCTATTCGCTTCGCTATCCCACCAGGTCCTGCCCGAATACCGCGAGTATGAGCGCGCCGCGACAACCTTCCTGAACGCCTATGTCGGTCCCCTCGTACAGCGTTATCTGCGTCGCCTGCAACATGAACTCGCCCCGAAACACCTGTTCGTCATGCACTCGGCCGGCGGCGTCATGACGAGTGAGGCCGCCGGCGAACAGGCGGTGCGCCTGGTACTGTCCGGACCGGCGGGTGGCTTGGTGGCGGCACAGGAGATCGGCAAGCAGATCGGGGAGCGGAAACTGCTGACATTCGACATGGGCGGCACCAGCACCGATGTCGCCTTGGTCGATGGTACGGCCACCAAGACCACAGAGGGTCATGTTGCCAGTATCCCGGTCGCGCTCGCCATGCTCGACATCCATACCATCGGGGCTGGCGGCGGCTCGCTGGCCTGGGTCGACGAGGCAGGGCTGCCGCAGGTCGGACCGGAATCAGCTGGAGCGAATCCCGGACCAGTCTGTTACGGACTCGGCGGCGCCACACCGACGGTCACCGATGCCAACCTGTTGCTCGGTCGCATCCCGTCGACGGCAAGGCTGGGCGGCTCGATGCAACTCGATCGCGAAGCCGCGCGGCGAGCCTTTGAGGCCTATGGCGCAACACTTGGGCTCACGGCCGAATCGGCCGCCGAGGCCGTGTTGCGTCTTGCCGAAGAACACATGGCCGGCGCCTTGAGGGTGGTCTCGGTGGAACGCGGACGCGACCCAGAGGACTTTGCCCTGCTGTGCTTCGGCGGCGCGGGCGGACTGCATGCCTGCGCCTTGGCCGAGAAACTCGGCATGGAACGGGTGGTATTCCCTCTCGCCAGTGGCGCATTCTCGGCCCTGGGCATGCTGGCGGGCAGACAACAGGGCGAGCTCTCCCGCACCCGCCGCCTATCTCTCGGCGATAATGCAACGGCCATTGCCCTGAGCGAACTGTTCGACGAGCTCGAAAAGGAGGCCCATGCCGCCATGCAGGGCCTGCCGCTGGTGTTCGAGCGCCGCGTGGACATGCGTTACACCGGCCAGGGCTTCACCATCACGATCGATATACCTGACCACGCTGAGGGAGACCTGCTTGCCACCTTGGCGCAACGCTTCGAACAGGCCCACCGGCAGGCCTACGGACATACGCTGGATCGTCCACTCGAGCTCATAACAGTCCGACTGACCGCCGTCGTCGAGCGCCAGGCGTTAGCGTTTCCGACTCGCCCCAAGGCCGGTGAGGTTCGATTGACTGCTAGTTCCGAGGTCTTCGGCATCGGCGCCGTACCCCACTACCAGCGCGACCAACTTCCAGCGGAATTCAGCTGTCGCGGCCCCGCCCTCGTGATCGAGGACACCTCCACGCTGTGGCTGCCGATAGGTTGGCATATGCGCGTCGACCCGTTGGGCCATCTACTGCTGGAGCGAACATGAACGCCGTCGAGCTAAGCCTGTTCTCACACCGCTTGGGCGCCATATGCGAAGAGATGGGCGCCGTACTCAAGCGCAGCGCGATCTCACCCAATATCCGCGACCGCGAAGACTTCTCATGCGCGCTCTTCACCATTGAGGGCGAACTGATTGCGCAGGCCGCGCACATCCCTGTGCACCTCGGTTCGATGGCCTTCGCCATGACCGCTGTCGTCGGCCGTTTCGATTGGCAGCCCGGTGACGTCGTCCTGTTCAACGACCCTTACCTGGGCGGCACCCATCTGCCGGACGTCACCGCCGTCTCTCCGGTATTCGTCGATGAACGCCTGATCGCTTTTGCGGCGGCTCGCGCCCATCACGCCGATATCGGTGGCGCATCGCCCGGCTCCATGGGTGTCGAGACGCGGCTCGAGGACGAGGGCCTCGTGATCTCACCCCGGCACTGGTTTTCCGCCGGCAAGGAAGATCCGCAAATCCGGGCGCAGATCTTCGCCCGCGTGCGCGTGCCCGACGAACGCATGGGCGACCTGTCGGCTCAGCGGGCGGCCTGCCAGCTCGGAGCAACCCGCCTGGGCGAATTCGCGGCCGACTATCTGAGCGCTGCGTTCGCGGCCCTGATCGAGGTCTCCGAGAGTTACGGACGCGCCGCGATCGCTGCGATCCCCGATGGCAACTATGATTTCGAGGATTACCTCGAAGGCGACGGCTTCGAATCAGGGCCTTTGTCCATCCGGGTCCGCGTGACCGTTACGGGCGAGCGGGCCACAGTGGACTTCACCGGCACCGCGCTCCAGACGCGGGGTCCCGTGAACTGCCCGCTGGCCGTGACCGCCGCTAGTGTGTTTTATTGCTTCCGCTGCCTGATGCCCGCGCACACGCCGCAGACGGCAGCCATCTTCAAGCCCATCGCACTCATCGCAGCGCCCGGCACGCTCGTCAATGCCGGCAACGGCGCGCCGGTCGCGGCCGGCAACGTCGAGACCAGCCAGCGCATCGTCGATGTCGTGCTCGGCGCACTGGCTCGGGCGATCCCCGAACGCATCCCGGCGGCCGCGCAGGGCACGATGAACAACGTCATCTTTGGCGGCAAAGGAAATGCCGCTCCCTGGGTCTACTACGAGACCCTGGCCGGCGGCATGGGGGCATACTCGAATGGCGACGGTCTCTCGACCGTACAGTGCCATATGACCAACACCAAGAATACCTCGATCGAGGTATTGGAGATGCACTATCCGCTTCGCATCACGGAATACGCAATCCGTCATGACTCGGGCGGGCGGGGCCTGCAGCGCGGCGGCGACGGCCTGATCCGCGAATGGGAGGTCCTCGCGCCGTGCCATCTGTCGCTGCTGACCGAGCGCCGGGACAGCGCGCCTTATGGACTGGAAGGCGGCGACTCCGGGGCATCCGG
>CAZASZ010000048.1:0-5934 GCA_964487925.1 uncultured Gammaproteobacteria bacterium | reverse complement strand
AGCGCCGGGACAGCGCGCCTTATGGACTGGAAGGCGGCGACTCCGGGGCATCCGGGCGAAACCGCTTGCGGCGCGATGGTCAATGGTCCGACCTGCCAGCCAAGGGCAGCGTCATGCTTGAGCCGGGAGACCGAATCCGCATAGAGACACCGGGCGGCGGCGGTTTCGGCAAGGAGTAGTGCGATCGGGTACCATAGGCGCTTGCGGTTTACGGACAAAACACTGGGGAAACAATGAAGCCATTTTCCGACATCCACGCGCGCGCCGCAGAGCGCAAGGGTAGCGAAGAGGCGTTGACCCGGCTGTTGCCGCACTTCCTGAGCGATCAGGAACTGTCCCGACTCGGGGATGATCGTTGCCTCGCCATGATGACCCAGACGATTAACCAAGCCGGCTTCAACTGGACCGTGATCGCTAACAAGTGGCCCCAGTTCGAGGAGGCCTTCTATGGTTTTAACATCGATCGGCTGAGCTATCTCTCGCCAGAGGAATGGGAGGCCTACACTCAGGATCGGCGAGTCGTCCGCAACTGGCAGAAGATCAAGGCCGTCATGGAAAACGTCGGGTTTCTCCTGGATGTCTCCCATGAACATGGTTCCTTCGCGCGTTTCCTTGCCACCTGGCCGTCATCGGATCAAGTGGGCCTACTCCAGGTGCTCAAGAAACGCGGCTCCCGCCTGGGCGGTCATACCGGGCAATGGTTCCTGCGCTATGTCGGCAAGGACAGCTTTGTGACCACCCGTGACGTCACGCTGGCACTCCGCGAGGCCGGCGTGGATATCGCCGAGAACCCGACCAGCCAACGGGACCTCAAACGCATTCAAGCCGCGTTCAACGCGTGGCATGACGAGACCAGCCTACCCTATACCCATCTCAGCAAGATCGCGGCCTACTCGATCGGCACCAACTACGAGAACGAATTCATCACCGATGAAATGGCGAAGTTCCCCGGCATGGACGACGAGGCGTGAACCCGGAGCGGGCAAGGCGATTTGAGCCACTGCTGATCGTCCTCGCACTGGCCATTGTCGCAGGGTTCTTCACGAATCTTGGCGCCATCCCGTTGTTCGATCTCGACGAGGGCGCGTTCTCGGAGGCGACCCGCGAGCTTTTCGAGCGTCATGACTTCCTGATCACAACCCTGAACGGCGAGCCGCGCTACGACAAACCCATCCTGTTCTACTGGCTGCAGGCCCTGAGCGTGTCCTGGCTGGGCTGGAACGAATTCGCCTTGCGTCTACCCTCGGCCATCGCTGCCACGGCATGGGCCCTGGCCACCACGGCCTTCGTCACACGCGTTCGCGATCTGCGCACGGGCTGTGTTGCCGGGATCGTACTCGCGACTTCCCTTTTGATCTCGTTGATCGGCAAGTCTGCAATCTCTGACGCAACGCTGAACTGCTTCCTAGCCGCCAGCATGTTTTCGGTCTACCTCTATTTCCTGGAAGCACGCAGGCGCTATGTGATCGCTGCCTTCGCCTTCATGGGTCTCGGCTTCCTGACCAAGGGTCCGGTCGCGATCCTGATACCTGGCGCCGTCAGCCTGATCTTCTTCGGTTCGTACGGCCAATGGCGGACCTGGCTGCGGGCCATCTCGGATCGTATCGGCTGGCTGATCCTGCTCGCCATCAACCTGCCCTGGTATCTGACGGTCTACTTCCGTGACGGCTCGGGTTTCATCGAAGGCTTCTTTTTTCAGCACAACCTGGGGCGCTTTGACGCCGCCATGGAGGGACACGGCGGATCGCTGTTCTACTACCTGCCTATCGTTCTAATCGGGATACTGCCCTTCACCGGACTGCTGATCCCCGTGTTCCGAAACGGCATGGCCCTCGTGCGCGAACCGCTGAACCGCTTCCTGTTGATCTGGTTCCTGTTCGTGCTGATCCTGTTTTCGATCTCGGGTACGAAGCTGCCGCACTACATCAACTACGGCTTGACCGGACTGATCGTTCTGCTGGCCCTGCAGGTAGAGTCCCTGCGTTCGCGTGCATTGGCGCTTGTCCCTGCCGCGGTCTATCTCCTGTTATTACTGTTTTTGCCGGAAATCCTCGAACGGGCCGCCGCCGGTGTCAAACAACCCTTCTATGCGGCCAGCCTGTCCGACATAGGGGCGGAATTCACCTGGACCTATCGCCTGCCACTACTGATCGCGATCCTGCTGATCGTTTTTCTGTATTACGAAACCCGTCTGCGACTATCCTCGCGCCTACTCGCGATCGCGCTGATCACGAGCCTCGCCTTACCGGGATTGGTCCTGCCAAGGGTCGGCGGTCTGTTGCAAGGGCCCGCCCGCGAGGCCGGGCTGTTCATGCGCCAAATGCCGGACCAGGATATCGTCAGTTGGCGCCTCAACATGCCCAGTTTCAGCGTCTACAGCGACCGGGTTGTGCCGCGACGGCGCCCGGAGGCCGGCGAGGTGGTCTTCACGTCACCCGCCTATCTATCGGACCTTGAGGGCGTCAGCGAAATCCTGTTTAAAAAAGGCGGGGTCGTCCTGGCCCGGATCGGTGAAACGCCCAATGCGGTCAATCCCGATATAGCCGCGCCCGATTTACCGGATCCCGGCACAACTAACCCAGAGGCTGCGACCGCACCAGAAGCGTCATCCGCCACGCCCCCGCCGCCAACAACAGCGCCGCAAGAAGCCCCTTAAGCATATCCGCGTCGTGATAACGGGCGTCGTAGCCAAACAGAAGGTAGGCGGCTGCAACCATGAGCAGCCCTGCCAGCACCCACTGCCCGGTTCGCCCCTTGCCCCACCGCCAACGTTCTGACCAAGCCCAACCGGCACAGGCCGCCAGCCAACCCCCGAAGGCGCCGCCCAGCACATCCAAGGGCCAGTGCGCCGATACCGCGACCCGGGACAACCCTACCAGGCAAGCCAGCGCAATCAGGGACGCTCGTAAGGTCACACTGCGATAGGCCATGGCCAGCACCCCGGCCAATGTGAAGGCCGTGGCGGTGTGTCCGGAGGGAAAGGCGCGGGCATGGATCTCAGGGCCGATGACCCGAATCTGATCGAGCGACAGAACGGCCGTGGGGCGCGGGACATCAAACGTAGGCTTCAGACCGTGCACCCAAAGCATGGCCACAATGGCCGCCAGCATGGCCGCCCAAATAACATCGGGGCGGCGGCCGACAAAGGGCAGCAACAGCGTCATGGCAACCAGGGAATCGCCGAACAAGGTCGCCCCGGACCAAAAGACTGAACCGCCAGGCAGATGATTCAGATAGAGAAATAGCGGCTGGTTGGCCTGCGTGAGCATCAAGACCACCCCCAGCGTCAGAAAGACACTAGGTGGCCCCCAAACCCAGGGGTCACGCCATGTGATTGGCGGCGGCATGCGCTACTCGGGCAAGGCGAATGGTTGCTTGGATCACCAGTACTTCTCGGTCGTGATCTGACCGGGCGTCATGCTGCGGTTCTTGGCGAGCCCCCGCTTCTCCAACAGATGCAGCGTGTCACTAACCATCTCGGGCCGCCCACAAATCATGACCTGACAGGACTCGGCATCCAACCGCGCGCCAGCCTCGGCCTCCAGGCGGCCATCCTCGATCATGCTCGTGATCCGCGCATCCGTTTTCGAATCGCCGCTGGCCCGGGTCACCGAATGCACGACTTGGAAACGGTCCGGATGCTCTGCCTCGATCGCCGCCAGCGTCTCAAGATAGGTCTGCTCCTCGGGCGTCCGCACACCATGAACCAGAACGACCCGCTTAAAGCGATCCCAGGGCTCCGCTGTACGCAGAATGGATAGAAAGACACCCAGCGCCGTGCCGGTCGCGATGAGCCAAAGCGTCTCGGCCGAAGGGACATTGGTCAGTGTAAAATGACCGCCAGCCTGGCCGGCGACCCAAATCGTATCGCCCTCCGTGAGCCCGTAGAGGCGTTCGCTCAAAGGGCCGTGCGGTACCGTGATGAAATAGAATTCGTGTGGGCTCTGATCCGGCGGATTTACAAGAGAATAGGGCCGTGCGATACGTTCGCCATCGACATCGAGCGCCAAGCGCGTGAATTGACCGGCAGTGAACGGGGCGATATCGGCCTCGATACGCAGCGAATGGAGTTGTTCGGTCCAACGAACATTCTCGACAACCCTGCCCTGTACCCACTTCTCCGCCATGAATCCACCTCGCGTTCAATATTGGTGCCGACATCATAACTGGGAGATGAGGCAGAGAAAAGAGAACAGAGGAAAGCGAATGAGGGGATGCTTCGTATCTCGGTATTTAGTATTTTTTTCTCTGTTATCTTTAGAGGTGTCCTTTACTCTTTTCTCTCCTTTTCTCTAACCTGCAAGGCGGTTGAATATCATCGCTCCCGCCACATACGTACCGATGGCGGAACCGATCGTGCTGAATAGGAAGACCAGCAGGACACGTGAGACGCGGTTGCGCCACCAGCCCGCTATCGTGCTGGTATCGGTACGCAGGCGACTGAAATCACCGACGTTCGGACGCCGCAGCCAAGCCTCCATGGCCCCGGTCACCATACCGGCACCGATGGCCGGGTTTAACGACGTCAGCGGCGCGGCCAGAAAGGCCGTAACGATCGTGAGCGGATGCGCGCGTGCAAGCAAGGCCCCGATAGCGGACAGGCCACCGTTGATGACGACCCAATCCATGACCATCTCCCAGCCCATCTCGGGGCTGCGCCTAAACCCGAGCACAAAACCCACAATGATCACGGCGACAATGGCCCATGGGATGAGCTTGGGCCATCGCGATGGAGTCGGCACGGTCTCGAGTTCAGCAATCAGACCCCGGGCCTCGTCGGCGTCATGGGCGGCAATGTCCTCGCCAAGGTGCGCTTGCATGCCCTTGAGATGCCCGGCGCCGACGACAGCGAGGATATGGCGGCAATCCGAACGGTCGAGCTCATCCACGATGCGCGCGCTCATGTAGCGGTCGCGCTCCTCGATCAAGGGGACATAAAGCTGCTGGGCCTGTTCGGCAAACTGCGTGAAGGCCGTCTCCAACATGTCGCCCTCCTTGAGCCGCTCGATCTCCTCGGCGCTGACCTTCTGGCGCGACATGACACTCATGATCAGGGTCGAGATCAATTCCAGACGCCGCCACCAGCTGACGTTGCGATAGATCCGCTTCAAGGTCGTGGCGACGTCGCGGTCGATCAGCAGGATTGGGAGCTGGTGCTTCTGGGCGCATTCGATAGCCATGCGCATTTCAGCGCCAGGCATCACACCGAGTTGCTCGGCCATGCGCTGCTGATAGGCGCCGAGGGCGAGATGGGCCGCAATCATTGATGCCTTGCCCTCGCGCACGACCTGGACCAGGTCCATATTGGCCATGGCGTCGGGTTCGATCATAGCCTGATGACGACTCGGGCAGAGTTCAATCGCAACCGCATCGTATTGGCCGCTGCCGATCAGGGCATCGACCTTGTCGGCGCTGGCCTGCGAGATATGCGCGGTGCCGAGGATGGTGACCTCACGCTCGCCGGCCTTAATCGTAACCTGGGGTTCGTTTTCCGCCGGTAGTGCCTCAGCCAATTGCGGCTCGGACATGCTTGCTCCTGTGATGAGGTTGCGGGTAAGAGGGGCACATTGTACCTTCATTCGCATACATTGCATCATCGGTCATAAGACATAAAGGCACCTCTAAAAACACGATCAAGCCGATGATGGCAAGGCGTAAACGCCCGAAAAAGCACAGCTTACACGGCGTTTGCTGCTTCCCAGCCCCGCATTTGAGCGCGTTTACAACGCGGCCAGCGCGGTTTCAGCGAGTTTTTAGAGGTATCCATAACACGGACCTGGAGCAACTGCGTCGAGAGACGTTTTTGAGATTCGAACCAAACAAGCCGTGACGAATAAGACGTCCTGCCGAAAATCGATCGCCGCTTCTCCAGGAGAATTCAGGCCTAGGACAAATCGCGCTTAGGAAGGATCAGGCCAGCTTCTCATTGGATGG
>CAZASZ010000047.1:0-15945 GCA_964487925.1 uncultured Gammaproteobacteria bacterium | reverse complement strand
GATCCGGAAGGGAATCCTCTCACGATCACGGTATTTGCGTCGATATCTGCTAACGGTGGGACAGTTGTCTACAATAACAACGGTACCTTCACCTATACGGCGACGGGTTTCGCCGGGATCGATACATTCACCTATACGGTCAGTGACGGCGTGGGCGGTACGATCATTGTAACCCAGTCGGTGACAGTGTCTGGGACCTGTTCGGGTAGCTCTGTGCTTACTCCAACGGGCACAGCGGTAATTGTGACTCCGGCGGCTGGTGTCGATGTGCAGTACACCGCTGTAACTTCCTCCGGTACAACCTGTTTGACCAATCCGGGGCCGATTGCCCCTGCGCCCAATGGGTTCGGATTTGGCGCCCCGGCCGATATTTTTGCTCTGAGTACGACCGCGATTACCACGGGGTCCACGCAGATCTGTTTTGCCTTTGATCCCGCCAACTATAATCGCGTTGCCGGACTCAGTCTCATGTCCTACCAGGCAGGCAGTTGGGTGAATATCACGTCCAACCTCGATATCGGAACCAACACGATCTGTGGAATAAGTGCTAACGCCATTGGCACCTATGCGCTGATCGAGGAGTTACCCACAGCGATTTCATTGCGCTCGTTTAAGGTCGCACGCACCGGGGACAGCGTGGATATCCAGTGGGTGACGACCTCGGAGACCGATAACTGGGGTTTCCGTATATTGCGAAGCATGACTCCCGAAGGTCCTTTTAAACCGTTGAATGATCGCCTGATCCCTGCGCTCGGTGGCCCCGGGTTGGATATGACCTATCGCTTCCAGGACTTCTCGGCCCCTGCGGGGACGAATTATTATTATCGATTACAGGATGTCGATACGCGGGGGTTCGTGAGCGAACACAGTGTGGTCGCCCTGTTTGATAACGTGAACTCGACAAATATTGCTGCGGCGAGTAGCTCTCAAAACGAGGTGACAACGATAACGACAGCTGGAAGCAAGTTCATTCAGCTTGCATCGTCTACCAATTCCACGGACTCACAGGCGGTTGCCCTGATCCTACCAAACAATACCGAATCGGTACCTGTCAGTGAACAACCGGTCGTGTCGCCTTCGGAGCTGAGTCAGGCTTATCGTATCCAGGCCAACGCTTCCCCTGTTCGTCGTGAGACATCCGCTTTGGTCGATACGGTTCAGCCGCTGAGTCTGGGCGAGATGACCCAGGCACGGCCGGTGACATCACCCCGATTGGATTCTGAGACCCCGGGCGATATCAAATCAGCCTTTGATTTCGAAGTAGATATCGCGGACGCCAGGGGCAATCACATCATCGTGAGTCGGGAAGTGGCGGGACGGCAGACGTCCGGCCTCAAGGTAACCAGGGCGCAGGGCGGGGCATACCAACTTGATTGGCACGTGCGAGACCGCAAGGTTCAGGGGTTTTCCGTATATCGCCGATCCTTGGTGAACTCTGACCATACGCCCGTCTATGAAAAGATCGTCAGCTTCATCCCCAACTATGGTCAGGGCGATGATCAGCGCTATCACTATACCTTTACCGACCACTCAGCCGACGACAAAGCCACCTACGAATACCAGCTCCGTGTATTGGAATGGGGGCTTGGTTCAAGGAGTGACATCAGCACCCAACCTAAGGATCGCATCGCCAAGCTCTGAGGGTCTCCGGTCGGTCCCTCAAGTCTAGTCAACAGTGTTATGCTCTCTGCTCCGATTCAATTTCAGGAGTCAGGGACCGCATGATCATCGGCGTACCCAAAGAGATCAAACCACAAGAATTCAGGGTTGGCCTGACACCGGCCAATGTTACGGAGCTGGTTCAGCTTGGTCACGAGGTCTGGATCGAGCATAGTGCTGGCTTGAGTGTTGGTTATACAGACGACGACTATGTGTCCGTGGGCGCGCGGATTGCCGCGAGTTCGGTGGAGGCGTATGCCGCGGAACTCCTGGTCAAGGTCAAGGAGCCACAGCCTCCCGAAATCCCCTTGCTCCGTGATGGACAGATCCTGTTTTCCTATCTCCACCTCGCCCCGGAACCGTCCCTGACCCTCGGACTGCTTGAGCGGGGTGTCATCGCCATCGCCTATGAGACGGTAGAAAATCACTCCGGACAGCGGCCTTTGTTGATTCCCATGAGCGAATTGGCCGGACGTATAGCGGCTCAAGCTGGAGCGACCGCATTACAAATGGAACACGGCGGTAGGGGTGTCTTGCTGGGTGGAGTTCCGGGGGTGCCACCTGCCCGGGTGGTCGTGGTCGGTGGCGGGGTCGTAGGACTTCATGCAGCGCGTGTGGCGAAGGGGATGGGCGCCGATGTCACGATCCTCGATATCAGTCATGAACGCCTACGTTATCTGGATGAGATATACGGGCCAGGGCTCAGGACCGTATACTCAGGCGCCGGGGCCTTGCGGGAATACGTCGTATCCGCCGACCTCGTCATTGCCGCCGCTCTGCGCTCGGGTTATCGAAGCCCCGTATTGATTGACGCCGGCATGATTCGGGACATGCAACCCGGCAGCGTCATCGTCGACGTCGCGATCGATCAGGGTGGTTGCGTCGAAACTTCCCACCCCACGACCCACCATGCCCCTACGTTTATCGAGCACGAGGTCGTGCATTATTGTGTGGCCAATATGCCGAGCGCCTGCGCCCGTACCGCGACCATTGCGCTGACCAATGCAACCCTACCCTATGTCCGTTTGCTCGCGGAAAAAGGGCTGAAGCACGCCATGTCTTCAGAATCCGGGTTCGCCATGGGCCTCCATGTCCACAGGGGCGTCTTGACCAACGATGGTGTTGCAGAGTCTATTGGCATGGAATGGACGCGGCCCGAAGCGGTATTGTAGCGTTGCGATCGACGGATAAACGAAACATGGCGGGTGCTCGATGCATGATTTTTTGTTTTCAGACTGGGGTCATCTGACCTCATAGGGTATACTCGGGCACATTGCGATGATGTGATCGCAAGAGTTTATGGTGGCCCGCTGCGGTCCCCCCGCAATGATAGGTTGTAAACTCCGTCAGGCCTGGAAGGGAGCAGCGGTAGCAGCTGATTCGTGTGCCGGGGTGTGGCGGTTGCGGGTCGCCTCCCTCTTGATTGGCCACGTTGCCCGTGGCGATGAGTTGTTTCATGAGTTATCACGTTTTAGCACGAAAATGGCGACCCAGAATCTTTGCCGATGTTGCCGGACAAGGGCATGTCTTGCAGGCCCTTGTCAACGCACTCAATACGCAAAGACTGCATCACGCCTATCTCTTTACGGGAACCCGCGGTGTGGGCAAGACCACCCTCGCGCGTATCTTTGCCAAATCGCTAAATTGTGAGCAAGGGATCAGCGCCGAACCCTGTGGTGTTTGTTCGGCATGCCGAGAGATGGACGAAAGTCGTTTTATCGATCTAATCGAGGTCGATGCAGCGTCAAGAACAAAGGTAGAGGATACCAGGGAGCTGCTGGATAACGTCCAGTACGCACCGACCCGCGGACGCTATAAGGTGTACCTGATCGATGAGGTACACATGCTGTCCAAGAGCAGCTTCAACGCCTTGCTCAAGACCCTCGAAGAACCCCCGCCGAACATCATGTTTCTGTTGGCGACCACCGACCCGCAAAAGCTCCCGGTCACCGTCCTGTCGCGATGCCTGCAGTTCAATTTGCGGCGATTACCGGCTGAGATGATCCGGGACTATCTCCGTCAAATACTTGAAAAAGAATCCGTCGATGGGGATGACGACAGCCTGTTGGCGATCGCCCGTTCCGCCGACGGCAGCATGCGCGACGCATTGAGTCTTCTGGATCAGGCGCTGGCCTTTGGGGGCGGGGCCCTGACCGTTGCAGATGTACGGAGCATGCTGGGTACGATTGACGATGGCACCATGAGCGCCATCGTGCATGCGTTGGCAGACCACGATGGCGAGGCGTTGCTCGCCGGCATCGCGGAACTGGCTGAACGCAAGGACACTTTTTCCGGCGATTTTTCACGGCTTCTTGATGAACTATTGACCCTATTGCATCGAATCGCCTTGGCGCAGGTCGTGCCGGCTAGCAACGATGTCATGGAGGAGCAGCACGAACTGATCCGGGAGATGGCGGGACGTATGTTGCAAGAGGACGTTCAGCTCTATTACCAGATCGGGCTCATTGGGCGCCGTGACCTATCACTTTCTCCCGATCCCAGAATGGGTGTGGAGATGGCACTGTTGAGAATGCTCGCTTTTCGACCCCTGGATGAAGGATGGCAACAACGGTCTGCTCCGCAAGGTGAAGCCAATGCATCTCCAGCGCCGGTACGCCGTAAAGTGCAGGCGCCGCCTGAAAAATCCTTTCCTCCTGAAACGGCGGCCCCTACGCCAAGCAATACGCGTGAAGACCGGGCTCCCTATACTGTGCCCTCCGAAGCTCCCCCGGCCTCCGTCTCCGTCGAGGGTTCGGAGACCCCCAATAATCCCGCGAGCGATGAATGGTCGACGGTCATCCAGGCGTTGCGGCTTACTGGATTGAGTCAAATGGTCGCCAGCCATTGCGTATTGGAGTCGCATGACGAAAAGGAGCTGGTCCTGTGTCTGGACAACGCGCATGCGCACCTGCTCAACCCCTCTTTGCAACAACGACTTGAAGAGCGGGTACAGGCCCATTTCGGAACGCCCTTGAAACTGGTTATTCGCACAGGCGTGACCAGCACCGAGACGCCCGCATCACGACAAAAGCGTGAGACGGACGAGCGTCTGCGCCGCGCCGAAGCGTCGATTATGGCCGATCAGGGTGTCCGTAGCCTTCAGGAGGCGTTCAATGCACAGGTCGTCGATGATTCGATCCAGCCATTAGATGGGACTTGAGGGGCGCTTAAGCTCGTATGCATCACAATCAAGAATTCCAGACGCATATGTCTCTCTCGAGACGTATTGGCGCCATCAACAACCGTAGCGATTATAGAGGAGAAGCATGATGAAGGGTGGACTAGGCAATATCATGAAACAGGCTCAAAAAATGCAGGCCGAAATGGAAAAGGCCCAGGCCGAGCTTGCCGAGATGGAGGTAACGGGTCAATCCGGTGGTGGTCTCGTGAACGTGATCATGACCGGTCGTCACGAAGTGCGCCGTGTATCTATAGATGACAGCCTGCTTGCGGATGACAAGGACATGCTCGAAGATCTCGTGACAGCCGCAGTCAATGATGCCGTGCACCGAGTGGACGATCAAAGCAAGGAAAGGATGGCGAGTATGACAAGTGGTCTGCCGCTGCCTCCGGGCATGAAGCTGCCATTCTGACGACAACGCCATGTCCCGCAGTTCCTTAATCGAACGCCTTGTAGTGGCCTTGCGCTGCCTGCCCGGCGTCGGCCCCAAGTCGGCGCAGCGCATGGCCTATCATTTGCTCGAACGTGATCGAGATGGCGCCCGGCGACTTGCCAGGCAGCTACAGGCTGCCGCGGATCAGGTTGGACACTGCGCCCGCTGCCGGACATTGACCGAGGCCGAAATCTGTCACTTATGCAGTGATTCAGGTCGTGACGATGGACTTCTATGCGTAGTGGAAACCCCTACGGACGTACAAGCAATTGAGCAGTCCACAAGCTACCGTGGACGTTACTTCGTACTGATGGGGCACTTGTCCCCTCTGGATGGGGTGGGACCGGAGGATATCGGCCTGGATCTGTTAGCTGAACGAATGGATGGCGGTCAGATTCAGGAGGTCATCCTCGCGACCAATCCGACGGTAGAAGGGGAGGCGACGGCGCATTTCATCGCTGATCTGGCTCGGCGCTCGGGGATCAAGGTCAGTCGGATCGCTTACGGTGTTCCATTCGGTGGAGAGCTCGAGTATGTCAACTCGGGTACGATCTCGCACGCTATCAGCGGACGCAGGGAGTTTAACCTTTAATGTTGATGGAGATACCGGGCACGGTCATCTTTGCGGCCGCGACGTACCTGATCATGGTCGTGACCTTTTATCTGAGCAAGGTCCGCCAGCTCCACATGATCGTTATGGCGGCCATTATCGTCATCGATTGCGCCTTCCCGGTCTATCTCGTCCTGACGCATGATTGGTGGAAACGCCTGATCATCGACGGAGAGATCTTGTCGTTCATGCTTTGGATGCACCTGATTCTGGTGCTGACGCTGTATATGTTCTACGGACTGCAGATCTCTGCGGCGCGTAGCATGATGCGTGGAGAAGAAAAGGGTCGGGGGGATCATCGCCGCCAGGCTCTGGGTATATTGATTGTCAGGGCGCTGGTGATCATCACGGGCGCCATGTTTGCCAAATAGCGTACTCGGCAGCCCGGAGGAGAAGGAGAGCTTACCCTGCCTTCTTATTCGGTAAGGGAAAGACCTTACAGACTTCAGCGACGGGATACTCGTCATTCATGGCGTTGGCCAACATGGTCATCATAGTGCTCAGCACTGTTTCGGTGATCAGGTCGGCGTGGACGTGGTAGTAATGCAACAGACACTCAACCTGCTCATGTAGCCCGTTGCGCTGACGGTGGTTGAAATCGGTCCAGGCCAGGATCGGCAGATCATATAAGGTCCGGTCAACGCACACCCAAGACCGTGAATCGATGATAAGGTCCATACCTCTGAGCCCTGGCAACGGAAGGCGAATCGGCCCACCGAGTCTCAGCAGACCCAACCTAACCTGATTGTAGCGCTGACCCTCGATAAAGGTGGATTCGGTACGCAGCTTTGGGACATCGTCGATATGGGTTTTCATCAGTGATCCTTGGTTTAACTCCCGCTGACTACTTAGCGGCAACTGCAGGCGCTTCTGAATCGTGTCCCGAGAAAAATACCGAAGATTTTCGGTTTCGTGATCCGTAACTGAATTTAGTCCCTTGAGAGCGATGGGAAAAAGGCGGATTCCGGTTCGGGCGAAGGCCCCATACTCGGAACCCTACCAAGGGTTATTTCTCTTTGTGCGGATTCTGGAAGTAATCGGGGCAGTGCTACGGGTTTAGGTTTAGATAATCCAGTAACTCACTGCCTATGATGGTTTTTTTCCACCCTGTTAGCAGATCGAGGTCTCGTTCGCCCAAAATCAGTCGAGACAGATCTTTACGCGATGCAAGGGCTGATGAGTGGATATCATTTTCCAGTGCGTTCCGCTCAACGATTGCGAGCAATGCATCTAATCGGACCTCATCCTTCTTGTCCAGCTTCGGTCCTCGCCGCGGTTGGACTAGCGGTGCCGATGCTGGCGCCTTCAGGGCCGAGCGGATCAGGGAAATGAGGTGGTCGCCGTATCGGTCCAGTGCCTTCGGGCTGAGCCCATTAATCTCCTGTAGGGCATCCATATCCTGGGGTGATCGCGAGGACATCTCCACGAGAATCTCATCCCGCAAAAGCCAGTTGCGTGGGATATCTCGCGTTCTCGCGAGTGTCTCGCGCCATGCCGCAAGCGCCTTGAGTACGTTCAATTGACGTGGTCGCAATCTTTGAGCGGCGCGGATGCGCTGCCAAGCGTTCTCTGGGGGTTGTTCGTACCGTTCCGGTTGCGAAAGTCGCTCGAAGTCGCCGTGAAGCCAGTCCAGCCGGTGCCGTTTCTCGAGCTCATCGTGGATGCGTTCGTAGATTTGTCCCAGATAGACAACGTCATCCGCCGCATAATCGAGCTGCGCCTGGGACAGGGGGCGTTTCGACCAATCACTACGGGTCTGGCCCTTTTCAAGCTGGATCCCCAGCAGCTCTTCGACGAGGCGCGCGTATCCGATTTGCTGAGGATAACCGAGCAGAGGCGCGGCGATTTGGGTATCGAAGACTGGGGCGGGCAGGTGTCCCCAGCTTTGATATAGGATCTCCATATCCTGGTGACATGAGTGCATAATCTTGACGATACCGCCGTCCTCGAACAGTCTATAAAGTGGGGACAGATCCGTGATCGCAAGCGGATCGATACAGGCGGCTATGTCTTTTGTCGCGACCTGGATAAGGCAAAGCTGCGCGTAATACGTCTTCTCGCGCATGAACTCGGTGTCGATGGCCATCCAGGATGTATTCTCAAGCTCCCGGCACAGGGCCTCGAGTCCCGAGGCGGTATCAACATAGGTCGGAATCTGCGTTTCGTCGCTCTTCATTCGCCCTGTCCGGCAACGCCGGATTCGGCATTCGTAGGGGCTGGTTGCACGGCCGGAGGCGTCGACGGAATAGCGGACCCAGTTCCGGAAAGATCCTTGACCTCGGGCTTGCCGTGTTGTGTGATCATGTCCTCTATGGCCTGCGTACGATGAACGATGGTCGGATCGTCCGCCCCCATGGACTTCATGCGTGAATACGACTGATCTTGCAGCTGTCGGCGAGTATATACGGGATAGTCACTGGGCCAGCGGAAAAAACCGGCATCGAAACTAGCGTCTTCATCGATCGAATTGATCTGATGGGTCACTTGCTGGTCCATGGCGACTGTTCGCATGGGTATCCCCAACGTTGGGTACTGATCATCGACCAGATTATCCGCCGCTCTACAGCGATTTTTTTCGTCCATGGCGATGCTTAGAAAGTCGTTTTTTTCCGCTCGGGACGCCAGCGCCATGGTTCGGACAAAGCGCATTAGGGCAGTGTTGCTGAGAGGGCCGGTTGCCAGGTACTCGTCATA
Source organism: uncultured Gammaproteobacteria bacterium (assembly GCA_964487925.1). Lineage (GTDB taxonomy): Bacteria > Pseudomonadota > Gammaproteobacteria > SZUA-140 > SZUA-140 > RI-283. The sequence continues at coordinate 7,368 of CAZASZ010000047.1, read as the reverse complement.
GCAGACCGTGTCATTAACCATGACACGGTAGTGATCAGTCGCATAACCTGAGACGATCGGCCCGGCACCCAACGGCTGCATGACGACCTCGGGCATACCGATTTTCTCGATAGCCTGTTCGGCATGCGCAGAGGGCTCGGGCGCCGGAGAGGTTAAATCGACGACCTCCTTATCTCGATCGCTGACCGCGTAGATCTTTTCCTGTTTCATATCAATCAGGATAAATCCATCCTGAGTCGAATTGTCGATACGCGCCATGTCGCCCTCGATCGCGACTACACTCTCGTTGTTGCCCCCCTCCAATGCGGTGACACGAATACCTGAGTGGGCCAACGCCGGCAAGACTAGCGCCAACGCAAATAGGGCGCAGCCGAACGGCGATAGGCGACGGTTGGAGCTCGTCATATATGGCTTCCTCATAGCGCGATAATTCGGTAGTCGTGGCCCTCGAGCGCATCGGCCATCGTCGAACTGGTGATGATCGCCCTGCTGGCATTGGCGGTGCGCAGATAGCGATCGGCAACGCGTTTGAGGTCATCCGTACGAACCTTGAGTACCGCTTGTCGATAGGACTGACGGAATGCCTTGTCGCGTCCGTAGAGGGCGCTATGGAATGCGCGCTTGGCCTCCCCAGCGGGAGATCCGGGTTTGTCCATGGAGCCGATAACGCCCAGTATTGCCTCCTCGACCAATCGATATTTATGCTGCTCCCTAAGTAACCACTCGACCGCGCGCTCGAAATCGGCGAGGGTTTCCTGTAGCCGTGGGTCGCGGTATGAGTAGAAGCGGAAACATGCGTTATCGCTATCGTGTGAGGCGCCGCCGCCATAGGCCCCACCTTGCTCACGAATGACGCGATGAAGGTAACCATTTCGCAGAAAACCACCAAGGACATCCAGCACTGGTGCGTCCTCGTGGTCGGATCCGACCGTGGGGAAGACCATCGCGCAAAAATTGACTTGAGTACTGGTCGTCCAGACCTCCGCAATTTGCCCCTGTGGCTCCTTACCGGAGAAGGGGCGGTGAGATGAATCCATGGTGCTGTCACATTCGCCCCAGGCACCCTGCAGGGCCAGCTCCTGCGCCTCAAGATGATGGGGCTCGCCGACCAGCAGGAACTGACGAGGACAACCTTGTATAAGCTGATGTAGTCGTGAGAAGCGTCCGGCAAGCGCCTCCAGAGCAGCAGAGTCGTCGAGACCATCATCTAGCGCCTTAAGCCGCTGAATACCCACCAGCCCCCGCAATTCGTGAGATAGATAAGCAGCGGAGCTGAATCCGCTGCTGGCGGCAATCATAGCAAGACTGTGTCCCTGACTGGTCACGCCTTGTTCGCGACTGGCCCGTTCCTGAGATACGAGTTCCCTAATATGGTTTAACTCGTCAAAACGTGTGGTCTCAAGTGTCTCCTGCATGAGCTCAGTCAGAGCGCTAACATTGCGATGCAAGGCCTTGCCACTTAAGATCATATGCCCGCGCAATTCCTGGGGATTGTGGATTTCTGCGCGCACATTCGAATAGGCGTGAATGCCACCGGTTACGAGGGACTGCCTGGCTTGTGTCGATTGATAATCACGCCCATTACTGCCGAGCTCGGTCAGGCACCGGGTATAGAGTGGCAGACAAGCGAGCAGTTCGTCGTCCAGTTCCGGGAGATCAATGACGATCTCTTGGTAACACAGGCCATTGGTGCCTTGGGCATAGCGATGTAGTGACCTGCCTGCCAGGGTGGTGGTTTCCCCGTGTGCGATATCGAGATCCTTGGGTACGTCCTCGATTCCAACCTTGGGTAGAACACCGGGATCATCTTCCTGCCCCTGTCTGGCTAGCAGGGATTCGGTCTGAGCCTCTATATCTCGCAACTCTGATGGACTGAGCCTCTGTTTGATTCGTTCAAGGCGGGCCTTTTCGTCCGCGTCACGACGTTGTGCGAGAGAGAAGTCTGGCCGCATTGTGAGACGGACACGATGGGCGTTGTTCAGTAACAGCTCACGAACCAGGTCTTGGAAAAAAGTCTCGTGGCTGGCGGCCTCACGCAGTCTATCTAGCGCTGGGTCAAGGTTTAGGGCCGCCATGACATCGCCGCGATGAATGGCGGCAGGCATGGCGCTTAGAATCAGATGCAACCCATAGGGGTAATCGCCACCCGTGACCTCACGTTGAGCGAGTTCCAGTTGATGCAATGCCGCTTCTATTTGGTCACGCGGCACACCATTTTGGGCGACCGATTCGAGTGTGTCCATGATCAGCGACTCCAGGGCCTCGGCATGTTCCGGGCAACTCCCTTCGAGTCCGCAGACAAAGCTCATCTCCCGGTTGGAATCCTCCAACCCGCACAGCGGCGATGGGGCCGACCCCAGTGGACTACTCTCAAGGGCGTAGCGAAGCGGGCTGGCACTGTTATCGAGCAGGACGCTAGCCAATAGATGACAACGGAGCAGGTCATCCAGGTCGATGTTGTGTCCTAGCAGCCAACCCATGACGATGTGTGTCTTGTCCTGCTCTTTGTGTTCGTTGTCGTCGCAGGCATAGGTCTCTTCGACCCGCTTAGGCTCGGAATAACGTTGTTCGTCACTAACCGCGATCGTCGAGTGTCCCTCAAGACGATCGAAGCGAGACAGTGCATGCTCCTCGAAAAAGGCTTGGTGCTCGTGAGCTGGAATGTTGCCAAAGGTCATGAATACCGCGTTAGTTGGGTGATAGTGGCTTCGGTAGAAGGCAACCAGATCCTCGTGGGTCAAGTCCGGTATATGTTCCGGATCTCCACCGCTGTTGTAGTGATAGGTCGTGGTCGGAAACAGGTGCGATGTCAGAGTTTGCCAAAGGGTGCTGACAGGAGAACTCATGGCGCCCTTCATTTCGTTGAATACGACCCCCTTGAAAACCAGCGGGCTATTCGGGTCCTTGGGATCCTGAAACTCAAGCCGGTGACCTTCCTGGGCGAAATCGAGTCTATCCAGGCGGGAAAAAAACGCCGCGTCCAAATAAACCTGCATGAGATTGAAGAAGTCCTTGCGATTCTTGCTGGCGAAGGGGTAGGCGGTCCAATCGCTACTCGTGAAGGCGTTCATAAAGGTATTCAGAGAACGCCTGAGCATCATGAAGAAGGGATCGCGGACCGGGTAGTGCTCACTACCGCAGAGTGCCGTATGTTCGAGGATATGCGCAACCCCGGTTGAGTCCATCGGTACGGTGCGAAAGGCGACAAGAAATACGTTTTCCGAAAAGTCGCAATCCATATGAAAGTGGCTGGCCCCTGTCTTAATGTGACGATAGCCTTGGACATGCATGTTCAAGGACTCTATATAAGTGCCGCCAGTTGCCTCGAAGGCGACGTGGGGGCGGGCAGGGGGCATGGGGTTATTCATAGGGTGGCTGTCTCGTGTCGGTGATTGCAGATGGTCGGGCATTCTACGTTATTTGGAAACGATGGAAAAACGGTGCGGTGAAATGCGTATAAAAAGTGTGATTTCGATATATTTGCTGCCCAGATTGAGCTTTCAGTAATAACAATCCATAATATAAGTGTTTTTTAATTCGGAAATCGAGCATACGCGATATATCTTGTACACTATGAAGACGTTTCAATATACCCAAATCGGTGTCGTTCGTTCCTGTTTTACGGAAAAATTCGGCGCGCCAAGACAATCGGGGCTGGTATTCGACGCCCCTGGGGTTGTCGAACTGTTTCCGCCGTTCGATGATGCCGAGGCCTTTCGTGGTATTGAAGGTTTTAGCCACATTTGGTTGTTCTGGCACTTCCATGCCATTCGCGCCGATGGATCATGGCAGGCAACCGTCCGTCCGCCCCGTCTGGGCGGGAATCGCCGGATCGGGGTATTTGCCTCGCGCTCGCCATACCGTCCCAACCCGGTCGGACTATCGGCAATGCGCCTGATTCGCGTCAGCAAAGAAGGCGGGGGCCTCAAACTCCACGTCAGGGGCCTGGATCTGATCGATGGCACCCCCATTCTGGATATCAAACCTTATTTGCCGTACACCGATGCCATTCAGGCAAGCGGTGGTTACGCCAGCGAAGCGCCGAGTATGCGGCCGGTTAGCTTCGCGCCTGAGATAGAAGGCCGACTTGAGGTATTACGCCACAATGGTTACCCCGGACTCAAGGATCTGATCGCGAATATTCTGGGCCTGGACCCGCGCCCCGCCTATAAAACAGATAAGCGCGAATACGGTATGCGGCTCTATGACCTGGATGTACTCTGGAGCGTGGATGAGGATGAGTTCATCGTCACCGATATCCGCTTACCGATTCACCTTCAAGCCGTCGGGAACCATCTATAGAGTCTGATCGTCAACTGGGGAGGGGCGGAAACAAGACTAAAAAATCGCCTAATTTGTGAGCCATACGACATAATTAACTGTATCCATAGGATAATCTGCCGATATTGTTGTCAGGCTAGTTAGTGTTAGTATCATTGTTTCGGCATTGACAACAGACTAGGCTCGTACGCGAACGCCGGGATAGCAGTCCATCGAACAGAGGTTACTTGATGTCATTGCAAAGAATTTCGATCATTAACGCCAAAGGAGGTAGTGGCAAGAGCACCATTGCCATGAATCTGGCGGTGTTCTTTGCGTCGGCCCACCATCGCACGGTCGTTCTGGACTATGACCCGCAGGGCTCGTGCTATCACTGGAATCTCCAGCGTCCCTCGTTCTGTGCCGAAATCGATGTCAGGGATGCCATTAACCTGCAGTCCAAGCAGACACGCACCTTCCAACTGTCGCTTCCTGTGGGTATCGAACACCTCATCATGGATACACCCGCTGGCCTCGCGGAGGCTCGCCTGAGTCTTTTTTTGCAAAAGAGCGATACCGTACTCGTACCGGTTGCCGCCTCGGCCCTCGACGTCCAGGCATCCGGCCAGTTCTTAAAGAACCTCGTCAAGGAGGCCCGTATTCGCTCCGGCCAGGTGCGCATAGGGGTGATTATAAACCGTTTACGTTCCGAATCAACGGTTTATAAACCCTTGCTGCAAATGCTAGGGAATCTGCAGATACCGGTCGTTGCTTCGCTCTCTGATTCACAGGCCTATATCTCGTTAGCGGAACGCGGCATGGGCATCCATGACCAAAGTGATCTGCCACTGAGCAAAGAGCGTAGCGAATGGCTTCCAATCGCACGCTGGTTGTCGTTGGCTGATGTCGGAGACGAGCAGCCCAGTAAACCATCCGTCCCTTTCGCGCCAAAACTCATCTCAAACGCCCAATAGGGCGGGCGAAGGCCGTCTTTAGAGCGACGGCCTCGCTTCCTCTGTCTACCCCCAGCATCGAAGAACGACGATACGATAGTGCGTGCCGAGGGCGCATTCGACCGTTTATTGTCTTCTTCGTCGCGCTCTTTTCTTCCCAGCGTTCCCTGTGAATGGTTAATGCGCCAGGATACGATACGTATGACTTGCGCATCCGCACAAATTGTTTTGCAATAGCGTCGGAGTCGTAAACCGAGGAAAAAACATGCTTGAGGCATCTATCAGAGACAAATTGACCAAGAGCTTTTCACCGGAATACCTGGAAGTCATCAATGAGAGCCATATGCACAATGTGCCACCAGGATCGGAATCGCACTTCAAGATCATCCTGGTTTCTGCCGATTTGGAACCCATGAGCAGAGTAGCTCGTCACCAAGCCATATATCGGGTGCTTCAGGACGAGCGGGCTTCCGGTATCCATGCCCTGGCGATCCATGCATACGGTCCCGATGAGTGGCAGAAAAAGAGCATGGCGGCTCTTGTGTCACCGAACTGTATGGGTGGCGCCGGGCATTAGGTGGGCGATATCAATATGGGTCCCCGGCAAGATAGGGGCGTGAAAGTAAATCAGACAAGATGGAAGGGAATATGGCGGAAACAGTAGAAGAAATAACGATCAGTTACTCCGAAGACGGCATAGAACTGGTCAAGGAACTCGACAAAGAGGTGTTATCCAAGGGGGCATGGACAACCATTATATTCAAATACCAGGACTGGGATCGAAGTAAGCAGGAATACAGTCCGGAACGCTTTAGTATCCGTCGCTATCAGAAGCGCAATGGGCAGTATATGCCCAAGTCCAAATTCAACATCTCCAGCGCTGCTCAAGCTGAAAAGCTGATTTCGATTCTAACTAAATGGATATAACTAAAGGGGACCTATAAAGGCACATATAGATGATTCCTGATACCCGGGAACTATCTCATCGTTCCTCAAGATTTGCTTCAAGGTTTCCGTCTCGGAGCCGCTGAAAAGAATGATCTGAGTTGAAATTTAATCCCTATGGCCGGCTTGAGATTGACGAATGACCAAATCTGATTCACAGCAAAATAGTTCTATATTGAAAAAGGCGTTATTGTTCCTGAACCAGCAGGGACTTACAGCGACACCGACAAACTATGCCGTGGCTTACGCCTACGCCTCAGACGAGAACCTCGAACTAGTGGAAGCCGTCACCAAGGCCTTAGAGAGTAAGGGGCAGGCTATCACTAACGAGCTGTTCGACCAGCTTTACGAGCGCTATCTGTTACCTGCTGAATTTAAAGAAGTCGAGTCGATTCGGCAAACTTTGGGCGCCCTGTTATCCACATCATCCGAGCATCTCAATCAGGGTAAGGAACATACCCAGGCTTTCCACGATGCGTTGACTGATGGTGTCGCGAAACTCGATTCCGAGTCCTCCCACGCACAACGTAACTCGCTGCTCCAGGAACTGGCCGAACAGACGCGGGCGATGGTCAATCATACCCAACAATTGCAGGATAGGCTTGACCATACCTGCAGCGAAGTAGACATGTTGCGCCATGAACTCGACAAGATGTCCGTAGAGGCCAGCAAGGACCCGCTGACGGGTCTATTTAACCGCCGCGCCTTTACCAAGGCCGTAAAGCAGAATGGCTCTGATTCGGAAGAAACCTATTCCATCATCATGAGCGATATCGATTTCTTTAAAAAATTCAACGACTCCTTCGGGCATAGAATAGGTGACAATGTCTTATGCTACGTCGCTAACAAGCTCCAGAAGTGCACCAAGGGTAAAGATGTTGTCGCGCGCTACGGTGGCGAAGAGTTCATTCTTCTGCTGCCGGACACGGAGCTGTCGGGCGCCACAATTCTGGCTGAAAATATCCGCAAGACGATTGGTTCGTCCAGGATCATGCAGGCCGGGACCAACGAGGTCATCGGTCGGATCACGATCTCCTGTGGCGTGGCGCAGCTCCGCAGCGGAGAACATCCGGAAGATGTCATCGCCAGGGCAGATGCCGCGCTTTATGCCGCCAAGAATGGAGGGCGAGACTGCGTGAGATCGGAGACCGATCTCTCCGATAAGCAGGAAAAAATAGGCGAACCCGTTAAGATCAGCGATTCCAATAAG
>CAZASZ010000046.1:0-16166 GCA_964487925.1 uncultured Gammaproteobacteria bacterium | reverse complement strand
GGGACTGGCTGCCGGCCCTGGTGTTGGGTTCGTTGATCGGTGGTTATCTCGGTGCACACCTGGCAATTGTCCGTGGCAATAAACTCGTAAAACGGGCCTTTGAGATCGTGACGATCCTGCTGGGTTTGAAATTATTGCTTGGCTAGATGATGGCGGCAATCAGAGCCGAGGTAGAGCTCGCACGCGACGGTTTCGATCGATCGCAATAATGGGCGTATTAGATGTCCTTGAAAGCAAAAATGCCCGCTTTTATCCCTGGCTAACTCTGAGGAATTGAATGTTGTGAAACGAGTGACAATGATATTTGGGATATTGTTTTCCGTTGGACTGGCCATGGGCGCCTATGCCGAGTCTAGCGATAGCCCAATGGGTCATATGATGCATCACAACATGACTCAGCCTATAAATGATGACCGAATCTCTCTCGGCCTTTCACCTGAAATGGCACAACATCAATTAGCTAATATGAGGTCCCATGTTGAGGCCGTTCAGTCAATCGTTGGGCTGTTAGTGGAAGGGGCATTCGACAAGGCATCTCAAATAGCCCATTCCAAACTTGGGTTAACTGATAAAATGAAAAAGATGTGCAATAGGTTCACAAATGAAAAGTTCAGGAAACTAGGGTTTGCATTTCACGAAAGTGGAGATGCCTTGGGCGATGCATTGCAAACAAAAGATACAAACAAATCCCTTAGTGCATTGCACACCACTATGGGTTATTGCGTGCAATGTCACGCCACATTCCGGCAGTAAGATAGTTTTGGCGAGTCAGAGGAGAGGTAGAGCAGGGTTCCTATGGAATGGAAATTGCCACTTGTTCCCGTTTACCAATAGATACGGATCTGCCCGTACCAGCTGAGTACACCCATCTCAAGCGCCATAGCCGCTGATCGTGGTCGTGGCCTGTTGATTCTGTTGCGATTCGGGGAACCGATTTCAAGGTCTCCGGCCTACCGGTCTGCCGATCCTGCCCCGATTGAGCCATTGCCGACGAAAGTTCCGCCTTTGTTTCGGTGTTATGCTTCGTAGTCTTCGGCGTATGTCGGCGCGTTCCTCCGGTGTCTTGCTAAGCCACTCGTCACGCAGCTGGCGGCGTTTGTCGGGCGAGGCATTCCGCCATTCGTCTTTCAGTCGTTCGCGCTGTTTCGGATTCAGTTGCTGCCATTGGTGGAAGCGGCGCCTTAGGCCCTCGCGGACATCGGGTGGGAGTTTCTGGAAACGCCGGAAGCGTTTCATGAGCCGAGCGCGTTGTTCTGGAGGCAGGGATTGCCAGCGTTTAAAGCGCTTCCGCGCCACGGCGCGTTGCTCGGGCGACATCTGTTCATAGCGTTTCGCGCCCTGGATCAGACGCTGGCGTCGCTCCTCCGGCATTTGATCCCAGCGCGACTGCATCGGCGTGAGTATCCGTTTCAGGTCTGGTGGCAGGGGCTGCCAATCGCTGGCAGCATACGCGGTTGGTGCCAGGATCGCCCACAACAGGCAGGCCAGAATAAAACGCATCCGCGGACGATTAATCATGTCGTTGTCCTCCATCGTCATGGCGTATCGACGACGTATCTTTGGAAGGCGAGTCTTTTGCCCGCTCCGTTATGTCGCTCTGGTCTAAGCCATCATCCTCGGTGGAGGATATGTCCGCGAAAACTTCGGGTGACTCATTCAGACTCATGGCATCGATCCATTGATCGTCTGCCCCATGCGCATTTTCCAGAGAACCGGTACCGAGAAATTCCAGGAAGTCCGCCGACAAGGCCTCGTCGGCGCTGGCGCAAAATGCCATTGATGCCCCGAGCAACAGTAATGGCCAGCGATTCAATACCCGCTTAGCCCGCATCTTCCGAATCCGTCATGTCCAGCCATAAGGTAAAGTCCATGTCCTGTAGCATCTCCGGGTTTTCCTGCCAGGGACCCTCGGATTCAATGAAGTTGCTGGCGAGAAGTGCGTCATGCTCCTCGGGTGCGGCGTCGTTCTGGAAGTGAATGACAAACGCGACCGAGATGGCGGCGATACTTGCGACCGCCGCCGCGGGCAGCCAACCGGTATGAGGCCTGATGCGGTCCTCGCGTTCGGTGATCGAACGTAAGGCCCGGCGCCGCGCCGCCAACAGCGCGTCATTGCCCCGAGGGTCGGTTTGACGGTCCAGGTGTTCCGACAGTTCCCGGCCCATTTTCAGTAGCTCATATTGTTTGATGTCGTCATTCATAGCTATCTTCCACAGATGCCCGTAAGGCGTTCATGGCGCGGAACAGATGCGTCTTCACGCTGCCCGCGCTACAACCCATGGCCAGGGCGGTTTCGGCGACGTCCAGGCCTTCCCAACTGCGCAACAGGAAGGCCTGTTGCTGGCGCAATGGCAGCCCCTCCAGGGCATGAAGCATTTTTTCCAAGGTCTGATGGTTCGCCGCGTTGTTAGCCGGGTCGCCGACCGTCGGGTCGGCGACGAAGGCCAATCCATCCGGATGGGCCTCGCCGCCGTCATCGCCACGACCGAACCAGCCTACGATCCGTCGCCTGACCAGCGTGCGGCGTTGCCAGTCTCGGACCCGGCTTTGCAACACCTTGTAGAATAGCGGTTTCCATGCCTCGCGTGGGTGATCGAGGTAATGGCTCACCCAGCCGAGCATCGCGTCCTGAACGATGTCCATTGCCTCGTCCCGCTGCCGGGTCGCGATCAATGCCATGCGCAGGGCCTGGTGTTCGACCTCGGCCAGGAACTGATCCGCGGCGAGGCGCCGTTGCGACGGCTCGGGTTGAGTGATGTTTTCCGCCATGCCTCAGCCAATATTAACGATCTTGCGCAGGATATCCGTTTTTGCATGCGCTTACCTAATTCATGACGAACAACCGGTGTCGGTACGCGTATCAATTCCAGTGACGGCATCACTGGGGCGTCAACAAGACCAGCGCCGCAGAAGCGCTCAGGGTCGTATCCGCCGTCGAATAACCGCCATGCGCGACAATCTGCACCACCTTCGAGCCGCCATTCAGCGCCGAGGTCAAGGCGGTCGAGAAGTCGGCGAAATTTCGGTACATTGCAATACCGGCCCGGCCGCGCTGTTTGATTGCGAAGCGTCCCTTGGCGGGGTCTTGCGCCTGCAATGTCATGGTCGCAACGCCGTTCAGGTTCACGCCGACGCCGGCAATCCAGATGTTCTTGTTACTGACCCCACTCATATCGATGATGATCGCGTCGGTGCTGACGCTCGTGAAGGCCGACATTGTGCCACTCAGCCAGCGTAGGGCCATATTGGCGCCCAGCAGGTCCTGATTCAGATCGATGATCGAGATGGCCGAGAAATCTCCAGTGGCGCCGGCCTGCCCAAAGGGGATGACAAAGCCGCGAATCTTGATTATATTGCCATTGGGTACGGTCTTTCCGCTCAACAGCGGCCCGACATCGACGTCATAGGCCGTCGGGTCGCTGTCGTCGATGGATGTGGCGCCGGTACCGCTGAAGTCGAAGACATCGATTCGACGGCCCTCGATATAACTCAGATCGCCGTTCAGCAATGATCCGTTGATGGTGTTGACCGTCCCCTTCAACTGAGTCACGTTCATACGCACGAGGTTGTCGCTGCCCGTACTATCCAGGATATAGGGTGTGCCGGTCAGATCCAGAGTGCCGAGTGCAGTGATGGCTTGGCCGACCGAGACGGAATCCTTGTCCGGGTTTGTCTGGCTTGACAGCGGCGCCGTGACCTTGGTCAGACCGTCCAGATTGATGTCGATATCGCTGTTGAAAATCGCGATTCCGTCTGTGCGATTGACGTAGTGTCCGCGCACGGTCAAGGTGTCGCCGACTCGTTTGATCACGGTGCCTTTAACGACGTCCTTATTGTCCCAGGGCACGCTGCTGCCGGCCAGAACTTCGGTCGCGTCGACCTGTTTTCTGCCGGTGATGGCGCCGGTGACGATCAACGGCGTATTGGCCTGCAACGTGGCCAATTGGTCGATGCCGCTTTGGCCGTCATAGGGCACACCGTCGATTTCGTAATGTGTGCCGGACGAAGCAGTCACCGCGATCGTGCCCCATTCGTGATGGCGTACGGCAAACGGGCGCAGGTGCATTTCGAAGGTCTGGGCCGTGCTGTCAACGGTCGTCAGCAATCCCCGGGCGCGATGTTCGCGCGTGTTATCCAGCGACAGATCGGCGAGCAGGAAGGGTTCGACCTGTACTACTGGCGGGCTTTGCGTGAAGTCCACCTGATTGGTGGCGCTCAAGTCGAAATCCAGCGCCAGCGATGCCGGTATGCCGGGTGCGATGACGAGCGGATGGCCGGTGGCCAGATCCAGCGTCGCGCTCAAGGTCGTGAGCGGATTACCATTGCTGTCCTGAACCGTTGCCTGATGTACGCCCGAGGCATCCTGCACCTCGACGTCGGCGTTGCTGTAATCGAGATTCAGAATCACCTGGGTGTAGCTGCCGACAGGCACCGTAGCCACGGTCAGGAACTCGCTGAGGTCGGTGTACTGAGTGAAATCTACGCGAGTGGTCGTGGGCAGGGCCGAAACCTTAGTGCCGTTTTGCTTGACCAGTTGCAGTGATGTGATGTCCACGGTGTAGGCGACGAAGTCCCCTGAGGCGTCGGTCAGGCTGATGCCGACCTCTCCGGAACCTGCGTCGGCCGAACTTCCGCCGCCGCAGCCGGTCAGTAGCGTGGCGCCCAGCATAGCGGTCATTGCTAGGCCAAACAGCCCTGTCTTTCCTGTCAACCAGCGTTTTGTTGATAGCTTGTCGTGGTGTGTGCTCATCGGAATTTCCTGGTGTCCGTTCTTACATGAAGGGACCATCCCTGAGAGGTTTTGTCCCCGCCTTGTTTTGTACATAACGCATGGGGATCGTAACGGTTGACAGGGAGAGTAAAAAAATTTCGAGGATATGCCAAAGAAATCTCTTGTCGGTGAGGTCACTGAAAATCGCGAGACCTCGTGGGCCGCCTTCCGAGGATGACGTCGTTACTGATTCACACGCAGGAGCATGGGAACGAGAAAATAACGGAAGGCGTCAAGGTATTTGATGGCTATTCGGACGAATCGATTGCCGAGTGGTACAGGTGTCTGGGCTTGGAGGGTGGTGAGGCTTAAGACGGCGCTTATCTAACAGGCCGTTGAAAAACCTTCATGCGGCACGATCCGGCGTTAAAAATCGGTTCAAAATGCTCATGTACGGGCGTGCGCGCATTTTATGAACCGCTGTAGGATCAAGAGTTTGTGCTATACGCCGTCATGAAGCCACGGATTTAGCTTTTACTTAAAACTAACGATGCATTAACTCCACCGAACCCAAAACCATTACACAAGGCATGTTCGATTCTGTTTTGACGAGCGTGATTCGGAACAAAATCCAGGTCGCGCATTGAGTCGTCAGGGCTATCCATGTTGATCGTTGGTGGCAGTGTATCGTTGATGATGGCCAGTGCGGTGAAGATGCTTTCGATGCCACCGGCCGCTCCCAGCAGGTGTCCGGTTGCGGATTTGGTGGAGGAGATCGGGATGCTTGATAAGGAGTCGCCGAATATCCTACGTAAAGATGCAATTTCGGCGGCGTCGCCGACCGGGGTCGATGTCGCATGGGCATTGACGTAATCGATGTCGTCGGGTTTTACACCTGACATTTTCAAGGCCCGATTGATTGCGGCAGCGGCGCCTGAGCCGTCCTCGCAACCTGAAGTGATGTGAAAGGCATCGGCGCTGGTGCCATAGCCGCTGATCGTGGCCAAGGGCGTCGCGCCGCGTTTCTGGGCATGTTCCAGGGTCTCGATGACGATCAGTCCGGAGCCTTCTCCCATGACAAAGCCGTTGCGTTCTCGATCGAACGGGCGTGATGCCTTTTCCGGATACGCGCTCTCGGGCGATAATGCCTTGAGCGCGTTGAAGCTGGCCAGGGCTAAGGGATCGACACAGGCCTCGGCTCCGCCAACCAGCGCGACTTCGGCCTCGCCGCTACGGATAAGTCTCATGCCATCGCCGATTGCCTGCAGGCTAGCCGCACAGGCCGTGACCGGACACCCCAGCGGACCCTTGAAGCCGTATTTGATCGACAGGTTGCCAGCCGCCATGTTGGCGAGAAAGGCCGGCGCCGTGAATGGCGAGATGCGCTTGTATCCTCGGGAATCCAGGGTTTTCTGGGCCTGGGTGATGGTGGTGAACCCCCCGATGCCGCTTGCTATGATCGTGGCCGTGGCCTGTTGATCCTGTTCCGATTCGGGGAACCAACTGGCCTGGGTTAAAGCCTCGTGTGCCGCTGCTAGCGCATAAACGGTAAAACGGTCGAGTTTTTTACGCTCCTTGGCATCGATAATGCGCTCGATATCGAAACCCGCTTCCGGGTCATCGTCTATAGTGGGTACCAGGCCTGCGACCTTGATCGGCTCATTTTCGATGTCGAAGCGATCAATCAGCCGGATTCCCGAGCGGCCGGCGGTCAGGCGCTGCCAGACCGCCTTGACACCTATGCCCAGAGGGCTAACTATACCCATTCCGGTAATGACGATTGGCGAATGCATTTTGATCTCCGGTGCAATGATTTACCGTCGAAATTAGCATCCGTCAGAATATGATCAAGATAATATTTTTCGTCCAGATGAGGTAGACATGCCTTACCCGAAAGATCGTAAGACCAAATCCAGAGACCTGATTCTGAATGCAGCGGTCGATTTGTTCTCGCGCTATGGTTTCGACAAGGTATCGATCGATCAGATCATGAAATCGGCCAAAATGACACATGGTGCCTTCTACGCGCATTTTGAGTCAAAAGAAGCGCTGTACCAGGCCTCCTTTTTCGATACTCTGAAGAACAGCCGTGCCGCGCGCCTGGTCAAGGGACCATTGTCCATCAAAGGCCTGATATCGTTGGTGACCAACTATTGGAACCTGAGCGAGCTCGAAAAGACCGACAAGCCAGGACCTGAAACCATCCTGTTCAACGAGATCGGTAACGAGAACACCAACATCAAGCGCCTGTTCGAGGAATCCTACGATAGTCTCAGAAAGATGATCGAGACCCGGATAGCTGCCCTGATCAAGCTGAAGCAACTGCCTTTTGAGGCGGACAGTGAAGTCATCGCGGATAAATCGCGTGCGATCCTGGCATCGATGGTCGGGGCCGTTGCCGTGGCCAAGAATCTGTCGCGCGAAGAGGAGCGGCGTCTTATCCTTGAGTCCGCCCAAAGGCAGATCCTGAACATACTTGGTGTCAAGGAAAGTGATCTGGTCACCAACGGAGTCGATCGTTAACGAGGCAGCGCCCTACAATCCTTTTTGCGCAGAGATTTAGTGAAGAAACAATCCCTCTATAATGCCGTTGGCGGACAAGCCACGCTAGAAAAGGTCCACAAGATCTTTTACGATCGAATCTATGCGCACCCTTGGCTCAAGCAATTTTTCGCCGGCCATGATCAGGATGCCATTGAAGGTCGCCAGACCAGTTTTATGAGCGAAAAAATGGGTGGCCCAGAATACCTTGGCAAGCCTCTCCAGCAAGTACATGAGAACATGTACATCTCCCCCGGATTATATGAACTAAGACACCGCTTGTTAGCGGAGTCGCTTCAGGAAGCAGGCGTTCCAGAGCCTTTCGCGGTTCGCTGGTTAAAGATCGATAATGCCTTCATTCGGCAGATCGCCAAGAACTCGATTGAAAGTTTCTACAAGGATTATCACTTCGCATACAAAAGGCGAATGATCATCCCAAAACCACCATTGTCATCTTAACAGGCTGTTGAAAAAGATCGGATGTATTAGATGTTCGCGCTTATCCCGCTAGTGCTAAGCCCAATATTACGGCGAGTAAACGCATTCAGTGGAAATCCCGCGACGCGGTAGGCAGGCGGCCAAGCAGGGCGTCGAGATCCGCCAGCTCTGTGGCGATCAAATGCAGGACGCCTTCGGCCCTTTGGATCGTGCCGTCGATACCGAGCAACTGGCCGTGCAATACCTGGGGGCGTCGGCGTTCAGCCAAATCGCGCCAGACGACGACATTGAGCGTGCCGAACTCATCCTCCAGGGTCAGGAAGGTCACGCCAGCCGCCGTGCCGGGGCGTTGACGTGTAATGACCAAGCCCGCTGCCCGAATTCGGTGGCCATCTGGGGCGCGGCGCAGGTCTTCGGATGAGCGAAAGCGGAGTCGGGTGAGTTGTGGCCGCAGGAGCGCCAGAGGGTGTCTACCCAATGTCAGCCCCAATTGTCCGTAATCCGCGATGATGTCCTCGCCTTCCGTGGGCGCGCGCAGCAGAGGTTGACCCTCGGGAATGGCCATTTTCTGAACAAGGTCGTCGCCTGCTTGCGTGGCCAGCACTTCCCATCGCGCGAGATGACGATGGCCGGAGAGGGCGGTCAGGGCGCCCGCGGCGGCCAGACAGTCGAGATCGCGTCTTGCCAAACTGCTACGCTGGACGAGGTCGTCGATCGACCGAAAGGGTGATTGTTCGCGTGCTGTGATCAATTGTCGGTGGACTTGTCCGGAAAGACCTTTGACGAGGCGTAGTCCCAGACGCAGGGCGGGTTGGGCATCCGATGTGTGTTCCAGGGTGCAATCCCAGGTGCTGTGCCGAACATCGACCGGGCGGACCTCGACGCCGTGACGCTTGGCGTCCTGTACGAGTTGCGACGGGGCATAGAAACCCATGGGCTGACTGTTGATGAGGGCGGCTGTGAAGGCGGCTGGTTCGTGGCATTTGAGCCACGCTGAGACATAGACCAGCAGGGCGAAGCTCGCGGCATGGGACTCGGGGAATCCATACTCGGCGAAGCCTTCGGCCTGCTTACAGATCCGTTCGGCGAAGTCGTCGTCATAACCGCGTTCGCGCATGCCGTCGAGCAGACGTTGCTGGAACTGCCCAAGTCCGCCCCGGCGTCGCCAAGCGCCCATGGCTCGGCGCAACTGATCGGCCTCGCCGGCCGAGAACCCGGCCGCGACCATGGCCACCTGCATGACCTGTTCTTGGAAGATCGGAATGCCGAGCGTTCTTGATAACACATCCCGAACGGCCTCGCTCGGATAGGTGACGGGTTCCAGGCCTTGGCGGCGGCGCAGATAGGGATGCACCATCTGGCCCTGGATCGGACCCGGTCGGACCAGGGCGACCTCGACGACGAGATCGTAAAAGTTCCGCGGCTTGAGCCGGGGCAGCATGGCCATCTGGGCGCGGGACTCGACCTGAAAGACGCCCACGGTGTCGGCCTGTGTGAGCATTTGGTAGACGGCCGGATCCTCCGCGGGCAGCGTCGCCATCGTGAACCTGCTGCCGCGATAGGTGTTGACGAGGTCCAAGGCGCGGCGAATCGCGCTCAGCATACCGAGCGATAGCACGTCGATCTTGAGCAGGCCGAGGGTATCAAGATCGTCTTTGTCCCACTCGATGACGGTGCGGTCGGCCATGGCGGCATTCTCGATCGGCACGAGCCGAGACAATGTGCCTTGAGAGATCACGAAGCCGCCGACATGTTGCGATAGGTGACGGGGGAAGCCGATCAGGGTGTTGGCCAGTTCCAGCCAGTGTTTGACGCGCGGGTTGTCCGGGTCGAAACCCTGCTCCTGGACGCGCTCCGGTGCGACCAAGCGACCGTCGGTCCAGACCAGTGACTTGGATAGCCGGTCGACCTGGCTCAGGTTTAGTCCCAGCGCCTTGCCGACATCGCGCATGGCGCTCTTGCGCCGGTAGGTGATGACGGTGGCCGCCAGGGCCGCGCGTTCGCGCCCGTAGCGAGTATAGAGGTATTGGATGACCTCTTCGCGGCGCTCGTGCTCGAAGTCGACGTCGATGTCCGGCGGTTCGTTGCGCTCTTTGGAGATGAAACGCTCGAACAGCAGAGACATGCGCGCCGGGTCGACCTCGGTGATGCCTAGGCAGAAACAGACCGCCGAATTGGCCGCTGAGCCACGGCCCTGGCAGAGGATTTCACGACTCCGGGCGAAGCGCACGATGTCATGTACGGTCAGGAAATAGGGTTCGTAGCGCAGCTCAGTGATCAGTGCCAGTTCGCGTTCGATCAGGTCGCGAACCTTGTCCGGGATGCCATTCGGATAATGACTTTGGGGCCAACGCATGTGCATGCCGACCTCGGTCAGCGCTCGGAGGTGTTCGGCTGGTGTCCGTCCGACAGGTACGAGTTCCTGCGGGTATTCGTAGCGCAATTCGTCTAACGAGAAGGTGCAGCGGTCGGCGATGCGGGTCGATTCGGCCAGCCATTCGGTGGGATAGATCCGGGCGAGGCGTTGGCGTGTCCTGAGATGTCGTTCGCCATTGGGATGCAATGCCAGGCCCGTCTCATCAATCGCGCTGCCGAGGCGAATGGCGGTCAGCGTATCCTGAAGGGCGCGCCGTTCCCGGCTATGCATATGGACGTCGCCCGTGGCCACGATCGGGATATCCAGTTCGGTGGCCAAGGCGCGGCAATGGTCGAGATGGACCCGATCGTTCGAGTCGAACAGGCGCTCGATCGCTAGCCAGCAATCCTTGGGGAATTTCCGCGCCAGCCAACGGACCTGTTCGTTGTCGGTCTCGATGTTTGGAAACAGCAGCGCGAGACAACCCGGAACACCTTCTTTCAGGTCATCAAGCTTGATCTGGTATGTCCCCTTGTCGGCTGCGCGGCGGACCCTTGTGATCAGCTCGGACAGATTGCCGTAGCCTTCGCGATCGGTGGCCAGCAGGACGAGATGCGGTCCGTCCGTCGGCCCGAATTCGGCGCCGATGATCAGCTTGAGGCCGGTCTCTTTGGCGGCGACATGGGCGCGCACAACGCCCGCGAGCGAACACTCGTCGGTCAGCGCGAGTGCTTGGTAGCCCAGTTCGGCGGCGCGGCGGACCAATTCCTCCGGATGGGATGCCCCGCGCAGGAATGTGAAGTTGCTGATGCAATGCAGTTCCGCGTAGGCCGGCTGGGTATTAGGATGGGCGTCAGGCGAAGAGGCCATGTAGAAACCAACGCCGCGTATCGTGCCGCTCGCGATAGATCCAGTAGCGGCTGTGCGTGGTATCGCTGGCGATGAAGTAATCCCGGGCGATATCGCCCTCGTCCCACCAGCCGGATTCAATACGTTCCGGGCCGGACTCGATGGCCAAGCGCCCGTCGAGCCAGGGTGTGCCGTCACGCAGTGATAGAACGACGGGTTTGGGCAATAGCCACAGCGGACGTCGGTTGGTGAGAAGACCCTGATTGGATTTGTTGGAGGAGCTGCCCGGCGGACTGGACCGCCAAGCCAGTTCCGGGCGGTGATCCTGATGGGTTTGAAACCCACGCACGGCCTCGTCACCGAGGCGGGCGCGCAGCCTTTCGACGAGCGGGGTCCATTCGGTCGTAGTCGAATGCCTATCGCCGTCCAGGGATAGGGTGTGCGGTTGCAGTGGACGGATATTGCTCACGCTCAGACCGATGCCCTCGACGGCATGGCCAAGCGTGACGCGGCTCAGGCGTTCACGGAGCAGGGCGAGCAGGTGTTCGGGGTCGCGATTGGGTGCGGCCAGTCCAAGCGTGACATGAGTCGCGGCGCGATGATGGATTAGGCGCCAGTGCAGCCATTGCGCGCCGGCCTGGCGGGCGTCCAGAAAGCCCGCGAGTTCGAGCAACAGGCGTCGGGCCGGAAAGATCAGGGCTTCACGGTCGTTGGTCTCGGCGGGTAGCCAGAGCTGGCGGACGAAGCGTGGCGGCGGGGTATAGGCCTCTCGGGGGTCGGGAGTACTCCCCAGCAGGCGGTCGAGGTAATCGACTAGGTCAGTTCCAAAACGCCGCGCGAGTCCCGCGCGTGGCAGGCGCAACAATTCCCCAAGGCGTCTCAGGCCGAGGCCGCGCAGGGTCCGTACCTGTTTGGGCTCAAGATCCAGGAGTTCGAGGGGTAGGTCACGCAGTGCGGCAGTTAGACGGTCCGTTTCCGTGACGGGTTCTGCTGTGATGGGGGGGTTGGCTAGAGCCAGCAACCAGGCGGCCAGGGGTGTGGGCGCCACGCCGATCCGGGTGTCATAGCCGAGTTCAGCGGCGTGGCTCGGGATACGTTTCAGTAGCGGCTTCATGCCCTTGAACAGCCGCAGGCTGCCCGCGATCTCGAGCAGTAGGGCATGTGGCGGGAGCAGGCTTACGCAGGAGGTGTACTGTCCCGCCCAGGCGGCCAGCGATTCCAAGGCCTGCTGCTCGGCCATTTCGTCGCGGGGGCGCAGTTGCAGCTTATGAGCCAGGGCGTAGGCCGCGCCGGGCGTCATGCCCGATTGGATGCCCAGCTCGGCGGCTGTGTCATTGCACTGCAGAATGGTCTGCCGGGAGCCCTTACCCTGAACGATGGCCCAGGGTGACGTAATCTCCTCCGCTCGGGAGTGGAGTTCCAGTGGTAAGCGGGGAAAGTGCAGGCAGAGCCACAGCATCGGTCATTACCGAATCCGGCACTATTTGACTACGGTAAATAGCGGCAAGGGCAGTTGCACGGCCTCGCCGCCCCAGGCGCCGCGGCGCTTTAGGAAATGGACGTCAAGGGACCGTTCTTTGGCGGCGAGCCGTACTCTGACTGCGGCGGGGCTGGCCTCATCTGCATCGCTCAGGGGGTGGAGCAACACGCCCCAGCAGTGGCTCGATTCCGCTGCCAGTTGCAGGCGGCGCAACCGTTCAAAGCCGGGGGCGGCGGTCTGCCAACTCAGGACCGCGCCACAGGTGCCGGACTGCAGGGCCTGCTCGACTGCCCAAAGTTGATCGATATGATCCCGGGGGTGTACCCAAAGCACGCGGGAGAGGTCCAGACCCATGGCCTGCCAGGCCGGGGCGTAGGGGAGATAGGGTGGGGCGACCAGAGCGATCCATTTCTTGTCCCGGTTCAGTTGCTGAAGTGCGGGCAGTATCAGGCGCAGTTCACCGATGCCGGGCTGCGGTAGCATGATCTCGGTCAGTGCGCCGCGCGGCCAGCCGCCACCCGGAAGCTGATTATCGAGTTCGGCAAAGCCGCTGGCGATGCGGTTTTCATCTGTCGAGGCCGGGGTCCATACTGGGCGCTTGCCGCGCCAGACCGATGGGTGTTTCAGTACGATATCGAGTGCGGTGTTCATCATGTATTTCCTATGTGTTTCCCTTGCGGATGACGCCGACGGCAATGCCCTCGATAGCCATGGATTGATGTTTCAGGTCGACGACGATGGGCGAGAAGTCGGTGTTCTCCGGGAGCAGTTGGACGATATTGCCTTTCTTCTGGAAGCGCTTGACGGTGACCTCGTCCTCGATACGCGCCACGATCACTTGACCGTTCTCGGCACTGGCCGCCCGATGGACTGCCAGCAGGTCACCGTCCATGATGCCGATGTCGCGCATGCTCATTCCCCTGACCTGCAGCAGATAGTCCGCTCGTGGCGAGAAAAATTCGGGCTCGATACGACAGTGGTGCTCGATGTGTTCCTGAGCCAGGATCGGAGCGCCCGCCGCGACTCTGCCCACGACGGGCAGTCCCGATTCCCCCGCGTCATCGCCCACGATGCGAATGCCTCTGGAGGTGCCGGGTGTTAATTCGATCACACCCTTGCGAGCCAATGCCTGCAGGTGATCCTCGGCGGCTGTGGCGGAGCGAAAGCCCATCTTGCGGGCGATCTCGCTGCGCGTAGGCGGCATCCCCGTGGCCCCGATGTGGGCATGTATGAGGTCCAGGACCTCTTGTTGTCGTTTGGTCAGCATGGCTCGTCCCGATACTGTAAAAATAAACAGTACTGAGTTTATATACAGTAATTGACGACTGTCAACCTTGATCGTTTACGGCCGCGCCCATGGGGGTCATTGCATGGGCGCGGCAGACGACTAGATCATATTCAGTAATTCCCTATTGGGTTCCGGATTGGTCAAGTGGTTGATGTAGTTCGACAGGGTCTTGATGGAAACCACCAGGATTACCTCAAGGATTTGCTGCTTGGTGAATCCAGCGTTCAGGAAGGCTTGAATCTCTTCTTCACTGGGACGGCCGCGATATTTGACGATGGCTTGTGTAAAGGAGACCAGGGCGCGATCCCGGGCATCAGCGATATCGCCGCCAAGGGCCAGGGCCTCCAGCGTCTGTACGTTTGCCCCCTTGCCCTTCCCGATGGCGCGGTGCGCCACGGTGCAAAAGTCGCAACCGTTCTCTGTGCTGACCGCGAGCAGGGCGACCTGTTGCTGGGCAGGTGTCAGCGAGGTCTTGGCGACGATGTCGTTCAGCGCCAGATAGGCTTCTAAGGTCGTCGGCGCTTCGGCCATGTAGGCGAACAGATTGGGGATGAATCCGTATGCCTTACCGATGTCTTCCAGTAGTGTCTTCGTGTGACCCGAGGTGTTGTCAGGGGTGTAAAAGGTGAAATCAGTCATGATGTTCCTCGCCTAGTTTGGTTGACAAGGATCCCACTTTATTTGTTATGTTTGGAATTATGAATGCCACAAATAACGATTATAATGCTCATGAGTACGGGAGTGACGCGCTTTCCAGCATTTTCCATCTGCTCAGTCTGAATGCCAATGTCTACCATAACGCCAAGGTTTGCGGGAACTGGCGGGTGACCGAACACCATCTCGGCGCGACCTGTTTTCATATCGTGACCGTAAGTAACCTGGTCCTGGATGTCCCCGGACACTTCCACGGTGCCGTGAACACGGGCGACCTTGTGATCTTCCCGCGCGAACTGCCCCACGTTATGACCTCGATCATGCCGCTCGAAGGGGTGCAGCGGCACCTGAATTATCGCGAGGCGGTAGATGTGGATGGGACGGGGATATTGTGTGGCTCCGTGCGTTTCAGGCATCCGGGTAGCCGCTTCATCCTGGACGCCTTGCCGCCTGTCTTCATCATCCGATATGACTCGTCCAATTATTGGCTCAAATCGTTACTTGAGATTTTTGCCGCCGAAAACATGAATGGTGGACCGGCCACGAAGGTGATCTTCGACAAGCTGTCAGAGCTGCTTTTTACCTATGCCATACGCCAATACCTGATGGATCATCCGACCGAGGTCGGCATGCTTGCGATCTTCGGGCACGCGCGTCTGGCGGTCGCGATTCGGGAGGTCCATCGGTATCCTGATAGAGAATGGACTCTGGATATCATGGCAAAAGCGGCCGCCATGTCCCGCACCGCATTTGCCGAGACCTTCAAGCGGGTCAGCGGATGGACCCCGGGGCAATACCTGACTTGGTGGCGTATGCAGCTGGCCTGGTCGCTGCTCAGTGACGGCACAACGCTTGCCGAGACGGCCAACCAGGTCGGATACAAGTCGGAGTCCGCCTTTTCACGCGCCTTCCAGCGGATGTTCGGCGCAGCCGCCGGAGTAGTGCGTAGAAGCGCCGCCAGCCGCAATACCCAGCCATTACTACACACATCACTTTTTACGAGGAGTTAGACATGAAAGGCAGTTCTTGTGTGAGGTCATCGAGTACGAGGTTGATCAATTGGATATGCCGATCGGTCATTGCCATTGCCGCACCTGCCGCAAGGCCCAGGCGGCGCCCTTCGCGTCGACGGCAGGCGTGTCGCGGGAACATTTTCGTTGGGTAAAGGGCGTGGACCAGTTGAAGGCCTTCGAGTCATCACCGGGCAAGCTCCGGCATTTTTGTTCCGTTTGCGGCACGCACCTGGTCGCCGAGCGGCCGGCACAGCCGCACGTCATTCTGCGTGTGGCGACGCTCGACGAGGATCCGGGCGTCAGGCCTGAGATGCACATCTGGTGTTCGCATGATGTGCCGTGGTTGAAGGACGAAAAGAGCGTGCAACATTATCCGGAATGGCCTCCAGGCAGATAGCCATGCCCGACACCCGAACGACAACACTGGGCGCGATCCGCGTCGCCGACGTTCGCCGAACATTTCATAAACGATGATTTCGATAGCTTTGTATACATGCTCGATCAGGAAATCGTGGGCTATCTTTCCATCAAACAGCGTGATCATCTATATCACCTGTTCGTCTCAGAAGCCCATCAGCGCAAAGGGATTGCGAAGTCCTTGTGGCGATATGCCGTGGCACGATTGAGTGTCATTCAGTGCGTAGTGCGTTCATCACTGTTTGCCGTCTCGGTCTACGCGCGATTGGGATTTTCCGCCACCGAGCCGGTCGCGTTCAAGGATGGAATCGGTTCCCAAGTCATACGGCTGGATGGTTAAAGGTTCGGGTTTCAGTGTCTCCGTGAATAGAAAACCCACTTGCGCAATTGGCGGTTCACGACCCATAGCGGCGATAGGC
>CAZASZ010000045.1:0-16974 GCA_964487925.1 uncultured Gammaproteobacteria bacterium | reverse complement strand
TCGAGTCGTGCTTGGGTGCGGGAAGTGCTTGGGCTATAATCCCACGGTTTGCTGGAACCTATCTCAACATTGCGGTACTCGCGACATTTTGAGATAGGTTCTATATATTAGTTTGTCGAGAAGATAACCACAGGAACAGAGCTTTTGATCGACGCGAACGCCCCTCCAGCGAACGACCCTTCAGCGAGCGATGACCGGACCGCACGGCCCGCCGGGCGCCGCATCCTCGTTACGAGCGCCCTGCCGTACGCCAATGGGCCGATCCATATCGGTCACCTCGTGGAGTACATCCAGACCGACATCTGGGTGCGGGGGCAGCACATGGCAGGCAACGAGTGTTACTACGTCTGCGCCGACGATACCCACGGCACGCCGATTATGTTGCGGGCGCAGCAGGAGGGGATTACTCCGGAGCAGCTCATCGAGCGCGTTCATGCCGAACACCAGGCGGATTTTGCGGATTTCCTGGTTGGGTTCGACAACTACTATTCGACGAATGCGCTCGAGAACAAAGCACTCTCATCCGAGATCTACAAGAGCCTTCGAGACAAGGATATGATCGAGCGCAAGACGATCGAGCAGGCCTTCGATCCGGTCAAGCAGATGTTCCTGCCGGACCGTTTCATCAAGGGCGAGTGCCCTCGCTGCCACGCCCAGGACCAGTACGGCGATGCCTGTGAGCACTGTGGTGCGACCTATGACCCGACCGAGCTGATCAACCCGCGCTCGACACTTTCAGACGCGACGCCGGTGCGCCGTGACTCCGAGCATTTCTTCTTCCGCCTTTCCGCCTGCAAGGACTTTCTCGAGGGCTGGTTGCGTGGCGACGGTGCGGCGGGAGCGCCCCTTCAGGATGAGTCCCGCAACAAGCTTCAGGAATGGTTCGAGAATGGCTTGCGTGATTGGGATATATCCCGCGATGCCCCCTATTTCGGTTTCGAGATCCCCGGCGAACCCGGCAAGTACCTGTATGTCTGGCTCGACGCGCCCGTGGGCTATATGGCCAGTTTTCAAAATTTTTGTGTGCGCGAGGGCATTGATTTCGATGCGTTCTGGAGGCCCGGCAGCGATGCCGAATTGCATCACTTCATCGGCAAGGACATCCTCTATTTTCATGCCCTGTTCTGGCCGGCCACACTTCATCACGCCGGTTTCCGCACACCTACACGCATCCATGTCCATGGTTTCCTGACCGTCAACGGCAAGAAGATGTCGAAGTCGCGCGGTACCTTCATCATGGCGCGGACCTATCTCGATCACCTGAATCCTGAGTTCCTGCGCTATTACTTCGCTGCCAAGCTCAACAACCGTGTCGAGGACATCGACCTCAATCTCGAAGACTTCGTTAACCGGGTCAACAGCGATGTGATCGGCAAATACATCAATATTGCGAGCCGCACCGCCGGGTTTATCCACAAGCGCTTCGAGGGCCGTCTGAGCACCACGCTGGAAGAGGCCGATTTTGCCGTGCTGAGTCCCTTGCAGGCAGCGGCCGGCGCCATCCAAGATTGTTATGAGTCGAAGCGCTACAGCGAGGCCATGCGGTTGATCATGGAGCTGGCCGATCAGGGCAATGCCTATATCAATGATCAGGAACCCTGGACGATGAAGTCCGAGGCCGAGCAGCCCCGGCTGCAGGCGATTTGCACGACCGCGATCAATCTGTTCCGCCTGCTGACGATCTATCTGAAACCGGTCATGCCCAAATTGGCTTCCGAGATCGAGGCCTTTCTGCTCGTTGGTCCACTGAGCTGGCAGGACAGTCAGTCGCTGTTGCTCGATCATGATATCGAGCCCTACCGGCATCTGGCTCAGCGTATCGATCCCAAGGCCGTTGCGGCCATGGTCGAGGCCAGTCAATCGTCATTGAGTGCTGTTGAATCCGAAGCCCCGGCGGTGGCCGATCCGGCGATCGAACCCATCGCCGAGACCATCGATATTGACGCATTTAACCGCATTGATCTGCGTGTCGCTCAAATCGTCGATGCGGCCCATGTCGAAGGCGCCGATAAACTGCTACGTCTGACGGTCGACCTTGGCGGAGAGCAGCGCCAGATCTTCGCCGGGATCAAGAGCAAATATTCTCCGGGCGAACTGATCGGACAATTAACTGTCATAATAGCCAATCTGGCCCCTAGAAAGATGCGCTTTGGCGTCTCCGAGGGCATGTTATTGGCGGCTGGGCCGGGAGGGGAAGATATCTGGATCCTTCGGCCCGACAGTGGGGCCCGTCCCGGCATGCGTATTCATTAGCCTATTTAGTTGGCAAATAAAGTCGAATAAATTACGTTTAGTATAGATGAAGGAATACGCACTCATCATTGTTAGCACGGTCTTGGTCAATAACTTCGTATTGACTAAGTTCCTAGGGCTTTGTCCGTTCCTGGGCGTCTCCCGGAAGCTAGAGACCGCAACCGGCATGGCGCTGGCGACGACTTTTGTGCTGACGTTGTCCTCTGTTTGCAGCTATCTCGCCAACACTTATTTGCTCGCGCCCTTGGGACTCGAATACCTACGCACGATCACGTTCATTCTTGTCATTGCCGCTGTCGTGCAGTTTACCGAGATGGTCATCCACAAGAGCAGTCCTTTGCTTTATAAGGTTCTCGGCATATTCCTGCCACTGATTACGACCAATTGCGCCGTACTTGGCGTGGCCCTGCTCAATGTCCAGCAGGAGGCCGGTTTCGTCCGTTCGGCGCTATATGGCTTTGGCGCTGCGATCGGATTTTCGATGGTGCTGATTCTGTTCGCCGCGATGCGGGAACGCATTTCCGTGGCTGACGTGCCTGTTCCCTTTCGGGGCGCATCGATCGCCCTGATTACGGCCGGTCTCATGGCCATGGCTTTTATGGGCTTTTCCGGCCTCGTGCGAGTCTAATCGTGGTTGCTATTCTTGCCTTGGTGGGGCTTGCTCTGGCGTTCGGCCTGCTGCTGGGATTTGCCGCCGTGCGTTTCAAGGTCGAAGGCGATCCGCTGGTCGATCAGATCGACGCCATTCTTCCGCAGACTCAATGTGGCCAGTGTACCTATCCGGGTTGCCGGCCCTATGCCGAGGCCATTGCGAACGGCGAGGCCGATATCAATCAGTGTCCTCCGGGTGGCGAGACCACGATCATCGCCCTGGCCGATTTGCTGGATCGCGACCCCATGCCGCTGAACCCGGAGAATGGCGCCGCCAAGGAAAAGGTGCTGGCCATTATCGATGAGCAAACCTGTATCGGTTGCACGCTGTGTATTCAGGCCTGCCCTGTCGACGCCATCCTTGGCGCCGCCAAGCACATGCATACGGTGATTGCCGACGAGTGCACGGGCTGCGAACTCTGTGTGGCGCCGTGTCCGGTTGATTGCATCACCATGGAGCCCGTATCGCAGGAGGTTGGAACCTGGAAATGGCCGCACCCCGAACTGGCATCGGAGGGTGGCCGTGAGTGATGCCGATCTCTACCCAACGCGCCGTCTTTGGGGATTTCACGGTGGCGTTCATCCCGTTCAGCACAAGCGTGAATCCAACGGGCTCCCTGTCCTTAAGGCCGAGCTACCGGGCAGACTGACGCTTCCGCTGCATCAACATATCGGCGCACCGGCCGAACCTGTTGTCCAAGTCGGGGACTTGGTCCTCAAGGGGCAGCGCATCGCCAAGGCCAAGGGTTATGTCAGCGCCCCTCTGCATGCGCCGACCTCTGGGCGCATTGTTGATATCGGTGATTATCCGGTGCCGCATCCTTCCGGCTTGGCGGCGCCATGTATCGTGATCGAGTCGGATGGCGAGGATCGTTGGATCGACCGTGAACCCATCGCCAATTTCTTAGACCTCGAGCCCAGCGATCTGCGTAACCGCATCCGCGACGCCGGCATCGTGGGCTTGGGTGGGGCCGGATTCCCATCCTATATCAAGATGAATCCGGGTAGTGGTAAGGTCATCGAGACCTTGATTCTGAACGGTGTCGAGTGCGAGCCCTATATCACTTGCGACGATGCCCTGATGCGCCGTCAGTCCGATGAGATAGTCGGCGGCATGAATATCGTGCGTCATGCCTTGCAGGCCCGTGAATGCCTGATCGCCATCGAGGACAACAAGCCTGACGCGATTGCCGCCATGCGCGGGGCCACCGAGGGCATGGATGGCGTTGAGGTCATACCTGTTCCGACCCGCTATCCGCAAGGTGGCGAGAAGCAGCTTGTCCAGGTCCTGACCGGAAAGGAGGTCCCGAGCGACAGTCTGTGTGCGAGTGTCGGTGTCGTTGGCACGAATGTCGGTACAGCGGCGGCCGTCTACCAGGCGGTGAATCATGGTAGCCCGCTGATCTCGAGACTCGTGACCGTGACGGGTGACGGCCTTGGCCGACCGCGGAATCTCGAGGTCCTGATCGGTACTCGCATGGATGAGCTCATCACAGCCTGTCATGGCGATCTTGATCGTATCGAACGTGTCGTCATGGGCGGACCGATGATGGGTTTCGCGATGTCCCGGGCCGATATGCCCGTGATCAAAACGACCAACTGTGTTCTCGCGCTACGTCCCGAGAGTGCTCCATCTCATACGGACATGCCTTGCATCCGTTGCGGCGCATGCGCAGATGCTTGTCCCATCAATCTGTTGCCCCAACAGCTCTACTGGTTCAGCAAGTTTCGCGACCTCGAGCGGGTCCAGGAATACAACTTGTTTGACTGTATCGAATGTGGCTGTTGTTCCTATGTCTGCCCCAGCCATATTCCGCTCGTGCAGTATTTCCGCTATGCCAAGGGCGACATTTGGATCACTGAACGTGAAAAGGAAAAGGCGGATCTGGCTCGGCGCCGTCATGAGAGTCGCCAGGAGCGTATCGAACGCGAAAAGGCCGAGGCTGCAGCACTTCGCGCCAAGAAGCGGGCGGCGCTGGAAAAGTCCAAAGCCGGCGGAGAAAATGCCCGCAAGTCAGAGATCGATGCAGCAATGAAGCGCGCCGAATCTCGTCGCAAGTCCGCCATGGCGCAGGCGGATGAGCAGCGGCAGAAGGTCCATGGGCGGCAGGATCGCTCGAATGAGCCTCGGGAGTCGCCGTTACCACCGCAGCCACCCGAACAAAAGCCCGACCGAACGGACGGGGAGAAAGACGCATGAGCCGCCTATTCAGGACTTCCACATCGCCTCATGTGACCTCGTCGAACTCTGTGACACGGGTCATGATGACCGTGTTTCTGGCGCTGATTCCAGGGATCGCGGCCTATGTATGGTTGTTCGGCTGGGGCGTCGTGATCAATATTTTGTTGGCAATCCTGATCGCGCTAGTCTGTGAGAGCGCTATGTTGCGACTCCGCGGCAAGCCACTGAGGCCCTTTTTGAGCGATGGCAGCGCCGTCGTCACGGCCACTTTGTTGGCTCTGACCATCCCGCCGCTGTCGCCTTGGTGGATTATCTTGATCGGGGTGGCCTTCGCGATCATTGTCGGCAAACATCTCTATGGCGGGTTGGGCTATAACCCTTTCAACCCGGCTATGTTGGGCTATGTGCTGCTACTGGTGTCCTTTCCAAGGGAGATGACGAGTTGGCTGCCGGTCATTAGCTTCAGCCAACATCCGCTCGACTTCATTCAGAGCCTGAACTATATCCTGCAGGGACATCTGCCCTCAGGCCTGACGATTGACGCGCTAAGCGAGGCCACGCCGCTTGATAGTCTTAAGAACCACCTACGCCAGGGCAACACGGTCACGGAGATCCGCGCCCAGCTGGGATTGGATGACACTACCAGCCGGATGCTTAGTCTCATCCCGATTTTCGGTATGTATGGCGGCAAGGGCTGGGAGTGGGTCAATTTCGGTTATCTGCTCGGTGGCCTGTTTCTGATCTGGCGCAGGATCATCGGTTGGCAGATCCCGGTTGCCATGTTGGTGGGGCTTTCCGGTATGGCCCTGATCTTCTACGGTATCAACGGCAATGCCTACGTATCGCCGCTGTTTCATCTCTTCAGCGGCGCGACCATGTTGGGGGCGTTTTTCATCGCCACCGATCCCGTGACCGCTGCGACCAGCGTCCAGGGGCGGATCGTCTACGGCGCCGGTATTGGTATGCTGATCTATATCATCCGCGAGTGGGGCGGTTATCCTGACGCCGTAGCCTTCTCTGTACTGCTCATGAATATGACCGTGCCGTTGATCGATGCTCATTTCAAACCTCGCGTCTTCGGACACTTGAAGTAGGCATGCAGCCACTCGTCCGACATATGCTCATCACGGCCGTACTGCTGGCCGCGTTTGCCTTTGGGGGAACAGCGCTTGTGGCGAGCATGCACGATGTCACTGCGGAGCGCATCGCCGAAAATGAACGCATCACATTATTGCGTACTCTGAACGCGATCATACCCCGGAAACTTTACGACAATGAGATTACGAACGACGTCAAATTTGTAACCTCCCGAGAACGGCTGGGGACTCGGAAGCCGATCACAGTGTATCGGGCGCGACGCGACGGGCATCCGGTCGCCGCGGTTCTGAACTCGGTCGCACCCGACGGTTACAATGGGGCGATCCATCTGCTGGTGGCGATCCGTCTCGACGGCACGCTGCTGGGCGTCCGCGTGCTGTCACACATGGAGACACCGGGTCTGGGGGATGCGATCGATTTGTCGCGGACCCCGTGGGTGCGGTCGTTTGACGGACGTTCTTTGAAAGATCCCGACGAGCTCGGCTGGCATGTGGCCAAGGATGGGGGCATCTTTGACCAATTCACGGGTGCGACCATCTCGCCTCGCGCCGTGGTCAAGGCCGTGCATAATACCCTTATCTATTATTCGAAACACCGAAGCGAACTCTTTAGCATAAGCGGTGGCGCGACGCCGCCAGGAGAAGGCCATGGCTGATTTCAGAGCAATTACCCGGCAGGGACTATGGGAGAACAATCCAGCGTTAGTTCAGATCCTGGGCATGTGTCCGCTGTTGGCCGTCACGACGACCGTTGTCAACGGCATTGGACTTGGGGTCGCGACACTGGTGACCTTGGTCCTTTCCAATGCAACGGTCTCGTTGATCCGCGACTGGTTGCGGCCGGAGATTCGTATCCCGGTCTTTGTTATGGTTATAGCTGCCATCGTCACGGCGATCGAGTTGGCCATGAACGCCTACGTCCACGATCTCTATTTGGCGTTGGGTATATTCATTCCGCTGATCGTCACGAATTGTTCCATCATCGCGCGTGCCGAGGCCTTTGCCTCGAAGAACCCCTTGTTGCCGTCCATAGTCGACGGCTTCATGATGGGTCTGGGCTTCACGCTGGTGCTCGTGGTCCTGGGCTTGATGCGTGAGATCCTGGGGCAGGGGACGCTCATGGCTGACGCCCACATCATGTTTGGCGAGGCCGCGCGCGCCTGGAAGGTGACGGTCATCGACGACTACCGCGGTTTTCTGCTGGCCATCCTGCCACCCGGGGCCTTCATTGGCTTGGGGGCCATGATCGCGGTCAAAAACCTGATTGATGCTCGTGGCAAAAAAGCGGTACGTCAGATGCCCGAGCCCATGGTGGCTGGGGCAGAGGTCGGCGGCAGCGTCTAGGATCGGTCGCGAGATGGATCGAGCGACCTGCCACGCAATCTTTACGCGGTGGCGTGACGCGACCCCTGATCCCAGAACGGAGCTCGTTTATCACTCGCCTTTTGAGTTGCTGATTGCCGTCATGCTTTCGGCGCAGTCGACCGACAAGGCGGTGAATAAGGCCACGAAGGAGCTATTTCGCGTTGCCCATACGTCAGCGGCCATGTTGGCCCTTGGTGAAGAGGCCTTGAAGAGCCATATTAAAACGATTGGTCTTTTTAATAGCAAGGCGAAGCATATTCTCGATACATGCGCTATACTGGCAAATCGATTTGGTGGCGAGGTGCCTGCGGACAGACAGGCGCTGGAGTCACTGCCAGGTGTCGGCAGAAAAACAGCCAATGTAGTTTTGAATACGGCCTTCGGTATGCCGACCATTGCGGTTGATACACATATATTTCGTGTGGCGAACCGTACTGGAATGGCCCCGGGCAAGGACGTGCGGGCCGTGGAATCCCGACTTATGCAGATTGTGCCGGAGGAGTTCAGGCAGGGGGCGCATCATTGGCTCATCCTGCACGGACGTTATATATGTACGGCGCGGCGGCCGCATTGCGGCGAATGCCTGATTCAGGACCTTTGTGAATTTTCTGACAAGGTCGGGGTCGAAACAGTTTCAGGAGGAAAGTAAAGGAATTACAC
Organism: uncultured Gammaproteobacteria bacterium; assembly: GCA_964487925.1. Lineage (GTDB taxonomy): Bacteria > Pseudomonadota > Gammaproteobacteria > SZUA-140 > SZUA-140 > RI-283. Next base: position 8,766 of record CAZASZ010000045.1, on the reverse strand, counting down.
GGATGTTTTTTGCACTTAAATGCTAGGGACCTATGAAGATGTATGGCGCCAATGGGAGAAGGATTGCTCCTGGGGGTGTTATCGCTGCATGGGTGTGAGCGTGATTTAAGGAGAAAGCTATGTTGATTCTAACGAGAAGGGTTGGAGAGACCCTCATCATTGGTGATGAGATTTCCGTGACCGTGCTTGGTGTTCGAGGCAACCAGGTTCGGATCGGTGTAAATGCGCCCAAAGAGGTGTCGGTACACCGCGAGGAAATCTACAACCGGATACAAAAGGAACGTGATGCTCCTGGGGTTCCGGTTAGCGAAGAGGATGAAGGGTAGTTTCGACTACCCTTCCCTTCATCACTCTATTACTTGATTATCCGATAACAAACTCCTCACCCAGCTTCCGCTCCACCGCAAGGTTTTTCAATCGTACATAACATGGTAGACCGTCCTTGAAGGGCGGATAATCCTCGCCCTCTATCAGCGGTTGAAGATAGCGTCGGCAGTCGTCCGTAATCCCGAAACCATCGGCTGTGATGAACGATCGCGGCATCATCTTTTCTACATTGGCGACCTGGTCTAGCGAGGCGCACCCAATCCGCCATTCATAAGGGGTATCTGAGATTCGCTCGATCGTCGGCATGACCGAATTTCGGCCCGCAGCAGCGAACTCCACGGCGGCTTTGCCCATGGCGTAGGCCTGCTCCACATCGGTTCGTGAGGCGATGTGGCGTGCGGCGCGTTGTAGATAGTCGGCGACGCCCCAGTGGTATTTGTAGCCAAGCCCATCCTTGACGATGTTGGCGATAACGGGCGCAACGCCACCCAGCTGGGCATGTCCAAAGGCATCAACCAAGCCTTGGTCGGATAGGAACTGTCCTTCGGCATTACGGACACCCTCTGAGATGACCACAGAACAAAAGCCATGTGTCTCGACCATCTCCTTTACGCGGTCGAGAAAGGCCCTTTGATCGAAGGCGATTTCCGGGAACAAGGTCAGCACGGGTAACGGCTGGTCCTCGGTCGAAGCTAGCGCGCCGGCGGCCGCGATCCAGCCCGCGTGTCGACCCATGACCTCAAGCACAAAGACCTTAGTCGAGGTCTTGGCCATTGAAGCGACGTCGAAGCTGGCTTCGAGCGTAGATACTGCAATGTATTTCGCGACTGAGCCAAAACCGGGGCAGTTATCGGTGATAGGAAGGTCGTTATCGACGGTCTTGGGTACATGGATCGCGTGGATTGGGTAGCCTAGGGTCTCCGAGAGTTGGGAGACCTTGAGGCATGTGTCAGCCGAGTCGCCGCCGCCGTTGTAGAAGAAATAACCGATGTCATGGGCGGCGAAGACCTCCAGCAAGCGCTCGTATTCGCGGCGGTTTTCTTCAAGGCCTTTGAGCTTGTAGCGGCAACTGCCGAAGGCGCCTGACGGGGTGTGTCTGAGCGCCGCGACGACCTCGTTATCTTCCTGGCTGGTATCGATGAGGTCTTCGGTCAGGGCGCCGATGATGCCGTTGCGTCCCGCGTAGACCTTACCGATCTGCTCCGGGTACTGGCGTGCGGTCTCGATGATGCCGCAGGCGGATGCATTGATAACGGCGGTGACGCCGCCGGATTGGGCATAAAAGGCGTTCTTGGGGGCCATGCGCTTACCTCGTCTGGAAAGGGTCCATATCGAGAGTCATCATGCGATGCCCTGGTCGAGGCGTCAATATGATCCCGGTATCAAAGTTACGTGTTGGTTTACGGCTACCGCCCCTGAGTGGGTGTGGTTTTGATATAGTTTGGGAAAAACGGTATAAGCATTAAGGAGCCTCTGATTCATTCATGACCGAACGTCTTGCGCGCATAAAGGCCATCTTCCGCGTTGCGAATCTTGCTAATAGCCCTGCTATTACCGGCGATCCGCGTCTTGAATATGGCCTTTATGCATCGCAATCAGTTTCACCCAGAATGAATCAGAGGCTCCTTAAAACTCCGCAGCGTCGGTAAGCCGTGGGGACTAAATTCATATCTATGGCGAAAAAAGGGGAAGTTTAGATGAGAATCATACTCCTGGGTGCACCGGGTTCAGGAAAGGGCACACAGTCCAAACTTTTAATGGCTAAGTACAAGATTCCACAGATATCTACGGGAGACCTGCTTCGTGCCGCCGTGCGCGACCAGACCGATTTGGGGCGTCAGGCCAAGGCGGCCATGGATGCCGGACAACTTGTGACTGATGAGATTGTACTGGGTATGATCCGCGAACGGCTCTCCGAGGATGATGCCCAGGCCGGATTTATTCTCGACGGATTTCCCCGCAATCTCGCTCAGGCCGAGGCCTTGGACCCCTTGCTAAAGGAGTTAGATCAACCTTTGACGGCCGCGTTGCTGATTGATGTCGACAAGGCTAGTCTCATGCAGCGTTTGACCGGTCGCCGGACTTGTAAGGGTTGTGGTCAGGTCTACAACGTTTATACCCATCCGCCTCTAGAAGAAGGGCGCTGTGACGAATGTCAGGGCGAGCTGCTACAGCGTTCGGATGATCGCGAGGATACGATCGCCAACCGTCTCCAAGTCTACGAGGCCCAGACCGAACCCCTGATCGCGTATTACAGCGGCCAGGGCAATCTTTGCAAGACCGTCGGTGACGGCGAGGTCGAGGAGATATTCGCACGCATCACCGGCCTGCTTGAAGACGCCGCGCGCGGGAATATCCATGACTGACGGGCGCCGGTCGCTTGGCCTGAACGGCTTTCCCAGACAACGCCCCCGTCGCTTGCGACGTGACGGTTTCAGTCGGCGTCTCGTGCGTGAGAGCCACTTGACGCCTGATGACCTGATATATCCGATATTCGTGTTGGATGATGACGGTGCTCGCGAGCCCGTGGTCTCTATGCCCGGAGTGGATCGTCTGGGGCTTGACGCGCTGTTGTGTGAGTGTGAGGTCCTGGTGTCGCTGGGAGTGCCCGCGATCGCATTGTTTCCCGTGACACCGCATGAAGCCAAGTCCGAGGATGCCCGCGAGGCCTGGAATCCCAAGGGACTCGCTCAACGAACCGTGCGTGCGGTCAAGCAGGCCTTTCCCGAATTGGGCGTCATCACCGATGTTGCCCTGGATCCATTCACGACCCACGGCCAGGATGGCCTGATCGACGATACGGGCTATGTCCTCAATGACGAGACCGTCGAGGTCCTCGTGCGTCAGGCGTTGTCGCATGCGGAGGCCGGGGCCGATGTCGTCGCGCCTTCGGACATGATGGATGGCCGTGTCGGTGCGATTCGAGAGGCTCTGGAGGCTGCCGGTTTCATCCACACCCGTATCCTGGCCTATTCGGCGAAATATGCATCGAGTTTCTACGGCCCGTTTCGGGATGCCGTGGGTTCGGCGGCCAATCTTGGCGCGGGTAACAAGTACACTTATCAGATGGACCCAGCCAATACCGATGAGGCCTTGACGGAGGTCGGGCTGGATCTGGCCGAGGGCGCCGATATGGTCATGGTTAAACCGGGGCTACCGTATCTGGATATCGTCTGGCGCATTAAGGAGCGATATGGGGTGCCGACCTTTATCTACCAGGTCAGCGGAGAGTACGCCATGCTCAAAGCTGCCGCTCAGAATGGTTGGTTGGATGAACGGGCCACGGTCCTCGAGTCGTTGCTGGCGATGAAGCGTGCCGGCGGCGATGCCATCCTGACCTATTTCGCTCGCGATGTGGCGGGTTGGCTGAAAGAAGGTTATTAAAACCCGTAGGGGCGAACCTTAGTGTTCGCTCCTACGATAGCTAACACCCATCGGTAGACGGAACCAAGACCATGACAGATCTGTTCGACTTCGACCTCCCGCCTGATGCCTATGTCGTCGTCGGCAATCCGATCGGCCATAGCCAGTCACCTTTTATTCATACCTGCTTCGCTGAACAGACCGCGCAGCGCATGGCCTATGACGCGATCTGTGTTGACGAGGGCGGTTTTCCGCAGGCCCTCGGTAACTTTGTCGCCAGCGGCGGCAAGGGGCTGAATGTCACGATCCCGTTCAAACAGGATGCCTGGCAGGCAGTCGACGAAATGAGCGAACGTGCGCGACGGGCAGGAGCTGTCAATACAATCCTTGTGCGGGCCGATGGCTATGCGTATGGAGACAACACCGATGGCGCCGGGCTCGTCCGGGACCTTACGGTCAACAAGGGCGTTCACCTGGAAGGTTTGCGTATTCTCCTGCTGGGCGCCGGTGGTGCGGCTAGAGGGGTTGTTGGTCCGCTGTTGGACGGCAGGCCGAGCTATCTGCTTATTGCGAACCGGGGTGTGGAACGAGCCGAACGTTTGGTGGCGGATTTTCAAGCTGATTCGGGGGATGCAAGGATTGAGGCTTGTTCGTTGTCCGATCTACGTGGCCCTGCCTTCGATCTCATTATCAACGCCACTGCGGCCAGTCTTCAAGGCGCGGCGCTGAACCTGGTTGACGATCTGGTCTCCAGAGCGACCGTTGTCTACGATATGATGTACGGCCACGAACCCACCCCGTTTATGCGTTGGGCAAAAGCACATGGCGCGGCGACAGTTTCGGATGGACTCGGTATGCTCGTTGAGCAGGCCGCCGAATCGTTCCAGCTCTGGCGAGGCGTTCGACCCGAAACCGGGCCAGTGATCGAGCGCGTGCGTCAGCGTCTAGTCGCTGGATGATCCTGACAGATTGATAGATCGCGCAGCGAGTTCTCTGGCCAAACTTTCGATGTGCTGTCGGTTCTCGAGTTTATTCTGCCAGTCGATCGGGATGGCCTCAATCCCGAGATAGCCTCCGGCCATCGCACCGGCCGTGGCCCCCAGAATACTTCGGACGCCGCCCTGGAGTACCGCGCAGAGCACACATTCCATGAAGGTATGTGGGTTCCTCAAAAAGCTATAGAGCGCGAATGAGAGTGATTCATGCGCTCCCGGCCCAAGTCCGCAACTTTCGGCGGCCTCGGCAGGCGATGCCTCGCTGCTGAGAAGGGTCGGGATCAGCTGTAGTTTGTCGCGGAGTTCGTCGACCCGCGAAAATCCCGCCAGGACGTTGATGATCGCTTGCGGAGAAAATGGCCTGCTGAAGTTGAAATGCAGGGCCTTGATCTCCGCTCTGGCCAACACGGCGGCGCCGTCGATGCCCAGCGGGTGACTATGCGTGATGACCGCGGCCTTTTCCGCTTCCCTATAGATGACGTCATCGGGCGACCGATGGTGATATAGGGCGATAGGGAGGATGCGGGCCGCTGCGCCACAACCCCACGAACCTTGGCCGTCATAGAGTTGCCGTGCGGCATCCAGGTAGCCGACACCCGTCTCCTCGACGCGAGCAAAGATCTGTCTAGGGCCTTCGCTGTAACCCCGCCAAGGCTCATTGCGAAAGTGTTCCTTAAATATGTGTCCCAGGAGTTGAGCATCGATTGATTCCCGTTCGATCAACATGCTCGCGGTTGCGAGCGACAGGACCGTGGCCTCTGTGTAGCGTAGCTCAGTGGTAGCCCCGATGTGTTCGACGAGGTCCTTTCGGTTGGTCTGGCCGCTGGCCAGTTCGCCGACGGCGTCACCGATAGCGCTGCCGATCATGGCGCCGAGAAACTTCGAATGCAGATCAACGGTCATGATAGCTTGCCCTCTTTGGAGAAACGGTATCGATAGATTGTAACCACTCGGTGCATGGTTGGCACGACAAACGTGTACGGCGCATTGCTGCGCATGGTCGTGCCTAACCGCTGTGGCATGCCACGGATATTTTCTATATATCCTCGTGTTGGCATCGGCGGCTAGGGGCAATCCTGAAGCTTGGGTGGACGGTCTGGAAAGGCGTTACGGTATTCCCGTAAGTAGCCGTGTGCCTCGGACTCGGACTTGGCCAATATGTTGATCCGGTAGCGCAGGCCGGGGCGGTTTTTTTTCAATTCGATGATCTCGGTCTTATAGCCCATGCGCTTGAATTCTCGTACACGATCCGTGGCGCTTTCGGGAAGTCGGTAGAGGCCCAGCGAGACCACGGTGCCGCGGTCTTTCATCGGTGTCGTAGCGATGTCTTTGACGCCCTTTTCACGGAGTTCGTCGACGAGCGCCATGGCCTCTTTCAAAGGGTGAAAGCCGCTCAGTCTTACCCAATAGGTTGTTGACTCAATGGTTTGTTGCGGCGCGCCTGAGTTAACTTCGACATCGGGAATATGGGCCAGGGTACGCAAGACGGCGTCGTCGCCGGCATCGGTGCGGAACGGAGGCGTGACGAAGCAATATGGCTTCCTTGCGGGCATGGCCGGAGCCGGGGGTGACCGTGGCGTGGTTGACGCCACCACTGGCTTGGTTTTGACTGGCGTCTCTGGTGCGGCCGTCGCCGGGATTAACTGATCAGGTGAGACCTCTGCGATCAGTTTTAGCCGGGCGATCACGGTCGGTGTCGATGCCGGAGCCTCTGCGGTTTCGACCGTAGTGACAGGATGTCGAGTAAACCAGTAGATTGAAGCTGCGTTGGCGAGGAGCAGCAGCAGGATGATCATTAAAATGGGGCGTTTCATGGGGTTCGTCAGGGCTCTACAATTCCGAAATCGGTGACATATCAACGGTCCTTTACGAGTAGCGACATACCTTTAAATATCAAATCAGGTTCGTGTTGAAAGTCGGCGCGCAGCAGGGGCAGAACCCTCTCGGCGTCCCCGCCGGTAAGTAGACCCAGGCACGGGGCGCCCAGTTCGCCGCATATGTCGGCGAAGATTCGGTCGATGGTCGCGACTGTTGCATAGAGGACGCCACCTTGGACCGCTGCATTGGTGTCACCCGCCAGCAAGCCGTTGGGGTGTTGGCCGGGTTGATCAAGCGTGGCGGCATTTAGTCCTCTGGTTTGGGCGCCCAGGGCTGACGTCATCATGCGCAGGCCGGGGATGATGAGGCCACCGATATGACTGCCGTTTTCGTCGACCGCGTCGATCGTCATGGCCGTGCCGCAGTCGACCACGCAGAGTGGTTTGCGATAACTCTGCCATGCTGCGAGCAGGTTGGCCCAGCGGTCACAGCCTAGCGTGGTGGGTTCGACATAGCCGTTTCGTACACCGAAGGCGCGTTGGCGAGGCTCAATAAAGTCCACATCAAGGTCCCAAGTGTTTTTGACCCACTCGATGAGGCGGTCCGTCAGTTCTTGGCCGCAGACGTTGCAGGCGACGACCTGATCGGGCTGCCCTTGGGTCTGCCACTCCTTGAGTAGCTTGGCGGGAAGGCCCCGCTTGATGTGATCCATGGCGCCGCGTGTCTGATACTGCCGGTCCTGTTGCCGGACCCACTTGATCCGGGTATTGCCGATATCGATCAACAGGGCCGTTGAACGGGGTTTTTCTTCAGTCATTCAGTGATTCCAATTGGTCTTGTCTGAGGCGTACGTCGCCTGAAAGGACATGTTGAATACCGCTGTCGGTCTCCACGAGCAGGGCTCCGTGGGCGTCGATTCCTCGTGCGATGCCGGACAGGGGTCGCCAGGGTGATTCGATACGGACGCGACGGTCTCGAGTCAGGTCGTAGGTGGCCCACTGATCCAAAAAGGGTGTGAGTCCGTCTTTCGTGAATGTGTCGATCATGACCGCCAGCTCGTGGATGATGCACGCTGCGAGCGGGTTTCTCTCCGGCATATAGCCCAGTATAGAGGTCAGGTCGGTCCAGGGTTGATCGATATGCTGGTCGGCGTCATTGGCCATCGCAACATTGATCCCAATCCCGATGACAAGCTGGCTATGGCCATGGTTCTCGCCGTGGAGCTCTATGAGTAGTCCCGCCAGTTTGCGATCCTGGTGCAGGATATCGTTTGGCCATTTCAGTCCGGCGTCGTGTAGACCACAGGACTCTTCAAGCGCCCGGACGATGGATACGGCCGCCGCCAGCCCGATACCGGACATGGCATCGGGTCCCAGGGCAAGACTACGGCTCAGAGAGAGGTAGATATTCCGGCCGAAAGGTGAGTGCCAGTTACGACCTTGGCGACCACGTCCTCCCGTCTGGTATTCGGCCATGCAGATCCGGTCGATATGAGTCTTCGGCTTGGTTGCGCGCAGCAGGAAGTCGTTTGTTGAATCGACCTCATCCAGGGTCACAAGATCAGCGCTTCGTGCCGGCGAATCCGTCGGTAGAGCATCCAGAATGGCGTCCCGCGATAGCAATTCGAGCGGGGCGTCGAGCCGGTACCCGGAGCCGGGCATAGCATGGATGTAGAGCCCCTTGTCAGCCATGCTCCGAAGCCGTTTCCAGACGGCATTACGACTGACGCCTAAAACGGCCGCAAGTTGGGCGCCCGAATGGGTCTCGCCATCTGCCAGGAGGCCTAGGAGCGTCGTTTCAGTCTGCATGGGGGACATCATGTCATAGGACAATACGGCGTGCCAGATCAGATTGAGATAGATTCCGGGAGTTCAGAAGGAGTGGCGGTGTGTAAATAAAGATGGGGCCTTTGTAAAGGCCCCATCCGGTGACTTCTTGGGCTGTGCGGACACAGCCTGTGCTTTATCGTTTAGCCGACGAGCACATACTTCGCGAACAGTCCCAGGGCCAGCACGAACAGTCCAATCATAATGACGAGCAGGGTGTCGTGATCACTTGCGGTCTTGTTAGCCATTGTTCCCTCCTAACTATACTATCCGGTTATCGGAATTGGATTTTAATTTTATTGGAATAGAGCGCCGCCACAGAGCTTTCATTTAGCGCATATCCGTGACTGCCCTAAACTAGCAGAGCGCGCCTTGCTTGACAAGACCTGTACCCCTATCAGCTCTCTGGGATTACACATGTCCGAGTTCGGCCAGGG
>CAZASZ010000044.1:0-17317 GCA_964487925.1 uncultured Gammaproteobacteria bacterium | reverse complement strand
TTCGCCACGTGCGATGACCTGGGCAAGATGGATTTGCAAGGGGCTCTCGCGTTCGTTGTTAATGAATGCGGTGATATGCGCAATGGCTTGGTGGCGGCCGCCTTCTTCAAGCGTCGCCTGATACTCACCACCCCGACCATTGAATAGGGTCAGATCGGCGCCTGACCGTAAGCGTAACACTCTGAGCAGGTGCCGACTGGCCTGTTCATCCAGGAGAACTTGAGTGTCGCCCCCCAGGTGGTTTGGTTGATAAATGCGCGGTGTCTGGCTCACGAGCCCATCAATCCTGGGTTGCGATGTCGATCCCCTCGGCCGCGACTTGGGCCAATAGGCGGATCTCCTCAGTGTCGATAATATAAGGTGGCATGAAGTAGACGACGTCGCCTAGCGGGCGCAGTAACATGCCATGTTCGAGCCCATGGCGATAGACGCGCTGGCCGCGTCGTTCCTGCCAAGGGTAGGGGCGGCGAGCCGACTTGTCGGCGACCATTTCCATTGCCAGGATCATACCGTGTTGCCGGATATCGGCAATGTGCGGGTGGTCGGCGAGGCCCGCCACAGCCGTCTCCATGACCTGACTTAATCCCCGGTTCCGCTCAATGACGTTATCTTCGGAAAAAATGTCCAGTGTAGCCAGCGCGGCGCTGCAGCCTAATGGGTTCCCGGTGTAGCTGTGCGAATGCAGGAAGGCCCGCAAAGTGCCGTAGTCGTCGTAAAAGGCTTGGTAGATTCGGTCGGTGCATAGAGTCACGGCCAGGGGTAAGTAGCCCCCGGTCAGACCTTTGGATAGGCAGAGTAGATCCGGAGCGATCCCGGCCTGCTCGCAGGCGAACATCGTGCCTGTGCGCCCGAAACCGACCGCGATCTCATCGGCGATCAGGTGCACGTTATGGCGGTCACAGGCCTGTCGTAGCCAAGTCAGATAGGCTGGATCGTACATACGCATCGAACCGGCGCATTGCACGAGTGGCTCGACAATCACGGCACAGACCGTCCCTGCATGCTGATCCAGCGCTGCTTCCATTTCGTCGCAGCGGCGCTTGAGATAGTCATCGGGCGTCTCGTCCCGTGGGCGCAGATAATCATCTGGCGAACTGACCGTGATAGGTTCGAGCAGCAGGGGACCGTAGGTCTCACGGTAGAGTGAGACGTCGCCGACCGAGAGCGCCCCCAATGTCTCGCCATGGTAGCTGTTGCTGAGGTTGATGAATCGTGTCCTCGATTCTTTTCCCTGGTTGCGCCAATAGTGGTAGCTCATCTTGAGCGCAACCTCGATGGCTGATGAACCGTTGTCGGCGTAGAAACAGCGAACGAGACCCTCCGGGGTTAGGTCGACGAGTCTTTCGGCGAGTTCTACAGCGGGTTCGTGGCTGAATCCGGCCAGTAAAACGTGCTCAAGGCGCTCGAGCTGTTCGCGAAGGGCGGCATTGATCCGTGGATTGGCGTGACCGAACAGATTCACCCACCAGGAGCTGATCGCGTCGAGATAGCGTTTGCCATCCAGATCTTCGAGCCAGACGCCGTTGGCGCGCCGGATGGGAATCGGCGGGTAGGCTTCGTGATCCTTCATCTGGGTGCATGGATGCCAGAGGCAGGCAAGGTCCCGTTTAATGAATTCGTGGTTATTCATGGTCGTCATGGGTATGATCACTGCTCTCGATCTGGGCGGGATGACGGATCGTCATGAGCGCCTCTCCATGATACGACGAGATCCAACCGCGAACCGTGATTTCCCGATTTAACCATCGTTCGGGTTTCAGGTCTCTGAAGTAGCCCAAATCCTTGCGTGGGATACGCGCAGAAAATCCCCCGACGAAGTCCAGCCAGATCGACTTTCGACTTTGGCCGACATGTTCGACGGTCCCGCGTACCCGATGATAACCTCGGTCACGGGGCTTGACCGAAGTTGCCGCCAGCGGCCGGTAATAAGGGTGGCTCCAAATGCCCGCGCCCCGTTTCTCGGCTGTTTTTTCGGCCTCGAGATAGCAATCCAGACGTACCACGTTAGGCGGAATGGGGATAGTGGTGGCCAGACCCGTCTCAAGCAGGTGTGCTTCGAGACTACTGCCATCGGCGAGAAAGACGTGGGCAAGCCCCCGGTGATGGCGGTCTTCACGGTCGGGACCGAACTGGAGGCCGATCCGCGTCGATGGCTTGATCAAGCGAATGACCGCTTGTCGAGCCTCCTGTGCCAAGGGTTCATCCTTTTCCGGCGAGCGTTGCTTGGTCTTGCCTTTGTGGGCAAGCTCGGGTGTGTTGATGCCAATCAAACGAATATGGCGTCCGTCCATGAGTCGCACAGTGTCGCCGTCGTAGACGTAAGCTACCTTGGCATATTCTTCAACATTAGGGGGCGGACATGCTGCGAATACCGTTGATTGGCCCGACAATAGGGCCAACGGCAGGAAAAGGGAGATTCTTGTGAGGGGTCCGAGGATGCTCATAATGAAACAGGCGCCCCTGGGGGCGCCTGTATTCAGGTGTGCGGCCGGTCGGGGCAACCTATTACTTGAGACCGTACTTCTGGCGAAACTTGTCCACACGTCCGGCGGTATCGACAAGCTTCTGCTTGCCGGTGTAAAAAGGGTGACACTTGGAACATACGTCCAGGCTCAGATCGCGTCCTGCTGTTGAGCGGGTCTTGAAGGTATTGCCGCAACTGCAGTTCACGGTGATTTCGTTGTACGCCGGATGAATCTCAGGCTTCATCGCCATTTTCCTCTCGATTGTTTCGGGTGACCTGTTCGGTCTGTATAACATTATGCCAGCGGGGCCGGCGCAATAGAACGCGGTATTCTATGCAATCCTATGTCAATCAGCAAGCCCTTTTCCAACGAATTTTAGGTGTCATCTATAGGTCGTCGAACCGTGGAGGGCTGCCGACATGTTGCATAAAATTGAAGTATGAGGTAATATTAAAACATCATACGGATTACTTGGGTTTAAGTCTTGTCCTGATCTGCCGAAGGTATAGGGCGCGATCCGAGTCTGGATTCGATGATATTAATTGATAATTTATTCCGCTAATGGAGACGTTTGTTATGAGAAAGATGGTTCTGCCGTTTGTCGCCACACTTGCTATAACGTCCGGAGGCGCAATGGCTCATGAAGGTGAAGAGGATGGTGGGCATCTGATCTCGCATCACGTAGCGGGGCTCGGCATTGAAGGAGGGGTCACTTGGTTCCTGCAGGGTACTGACGGTAACGATAATGGCGCCGGAGATGCCCTCGACTTGACCTATTCCTTTGATCTCAGTCTCGAGGCACGGGTCAGCAATGAAGGCAAGGTTGTCGCCGCCTTTGAGGCCGGTAACGGCAACGGTGTCGACGGCCGCCTGAGTTCGCTGTCGACGGCCAACTACGATGCATTCGTGACCGATACCTTCGCAGATGCCACGAATAGCGGCGTCACCGATATCAACTCTCCGAGCCTCTCTCAGTTGTATTACGAGGGGGAATACATGGACGGCCAGCTCGTTGTTGACTTCGGTAAGCTCGATGTCCACAGCATGTATGACGACAATGCCTACGCCAATGACGAGACCGATCAGTTCCTGTCGGCCATCTTCACGCGTTCGCCCGGCACGAGTTATGCCGAACTGGATCGCTACTATGCACCCGGCATGGCCGTAGGCGTGGCCGCCGACGAGCACTTGGATCTCATGTTTATCTTGGCTAATGGCAACGGGGCAGGTTTCGATTCCTTCGGTAACCGCCCTTACGGTGTTGTACAGGCAAACGTCAAGCCCGGTTTCGGTGGGCTGGATGGCAACTATCGATTCTACGTGATTCAGGACCAGCGCCGTTTCCATAAGATCGCCGGGGCCAGTGTGGATGTGGGCGGAAACATCAGCGGTACGGTGTCCTCGAACACTGCTTGGGGCATCAGTTTCGATCAGGCCTTGCCCGGAGAAATTGGCCTCTTTGCTCGTTATTCAAACCAGAAGAATGACTTGGCTGAAAACACCGTCGAGTCGGTTTGGAGTGTTGGCGCATCTGCCAGTGGCGCCAATTGGGGGCGCGAGGATGACGTAATCGGCCTCGGTTACGGTCAGATCAATGTCAATAACGACCCGTTTATCAAGACCCAGATGGGCGTCACCAATCAGGATGATGAGTCACATGCCGAGCTCTACTACAAGCTTGGGTTCTCCGACCACTTTACGCTGACGCCCGACATTCAGGTCATTACCAACAACAGTGGCAATGCAGATAGCGCATCGGTCACCGTCTATGGTGTTCGAGGCCAGCTCAGTTTCTAGCCATATCGATCCGTAACGGATATACACCAATTAACTATATTCAGGAGAATAAGATGAATAGAGTTTCTATGTTTCGCAAACTCTCTTTGATGACCACGTTGGCCGCCGGGCTTGCGGTCAGCCTGCAGGCTGAGGCCCACTTCGGTATGCTGATCCCGTCCGACGACATGGTCGAGAATGGCGAGTCCCGCAACCTGAAGATTGGCGCAATGTTCTGGCATCCCTTCGAGGGGACGGGCATGAACCTGGTCCGACCCGAGTCCTTTGGCGTGATGACCTCGGATGGCGAGAAGCACGACCTGCTGTCGTCGTTGAATTCCGCCAAGCGCAAGGACGTGACCGGCCATCAACGCGATGTCTTCAAGGCCAACTACAAGTTCCGTAGCCCAGGCGACCATACCTTTTACATGGTGCCCAAACCTTACTGGGAGTCGGCCGAGGAATCCTTCATCGTTCATTACACCAAGGTCGTGGTCAACGCCTTTGGTCTTGAGGAAGGTTGGGATCATCCGGTCGGACTCAAGACCGAGATCGTCCCTTTGACGCGACCCTACGGCCTCTATACCGGCAACGTGTTCCAGGGCCAGGTGATGGTGAACGGCAAGCCGAAGGCCGGTACGGTGGTTGAAGTGGAGTACTTCGCCGACGGAAAAATGAAGGCCGATGCCGCACCGCTCGTGACGCAGGTCGTCAAGGCCGATGCCAATGGCGTGTTCACCTATGCTATGCCGAAAACGGGTTGGTGGGGTTTTGCCGCGCTCAATGAGGACGACAAGCCCATGCGCCACGAGGGAAATGACTATCCCGTCGAGATCGGTGCGGTCCTCTGGGTCAAGACGCATCAGATGAAGTAGATCGTCAGACGCTGGGATCGCGACGGCGCGTTGTTCGGTTTCGGGCCGTGCAACGCGCCGTTTAAGTCGAGTTTAAGTGGTGTAATGCTTGTCCGAAACCCTGATTAGGATATAGCGAGGATACTTATGAATATCTCGGTGGTACGATACATGAAAGCGCTGGTCTTGTTGCTCGTCATGCTTGGTATGCCGGCATTGGCCCTGGCCCATAAGGTCAGCATGTTCGCCTTTGTCGAGGGCGATCAGATCTTCCTCGAGGGCTACTTCGCGGACGGCAAAAAGGCAATGAACAGCAAGGTCGAAGTCTTCGACGGCCAGAACAAGGAGCTGTGGTCGGGGACCACCAATAAAAAGGGTGAAGTCAGCTTTCCCGTGCCGAAGGTCAAGGGCGATGTGCGCATCACTCTGACCGCCAGCATGGGTCATAAGGCCGAGTACATCCTCAAGGCGGCGGAAATGGCCGGCGAGGACGCCTTCGCGACGGATGCCACGCCACAACAGGGCGCCGTTGCGACAACGGAGCTCGGCCCCGCTGCTTCGACCGCAGGCGGTATGACCTCTGTGGATCAGGCGGCGCTACGCCGTATCGTACGACGGGAGGTCGGCGAGGCGATCATGCCGGTGGTCAGAGGGCTGTCAGAACTCAAGGAGCGTCGTGGCATCAGTGATATCGTCGGTGGGATTGGTATTATCGGTGGCATCATGGGGGTCTTTTTCTTCCTTCAGGCGCGCAAGATTCGTGATGGTGGCGGGAGTAAGTCCTAGTGCCGTCCCATTCGGCGCAATATGGGCTGGCCATGGCAGGTTAATCTGCCGATAAATTTGTTTGTGGAGTGTCGTGATGTCTGATTTGTCGGAAGGGGCGCAGCCGGTCGATTTTGAGCAGTTGCGCAGGCGTGTCGGCACCCGGGTTATGTATAAAGGTGTTAAATGCACCTTGGTCGAGGTGCTTGAAGATGACGCCACCGTAGTGCTTGAGGCCTGCCATAAATTCTCGGAGCTTCAATCGGGTCAGGCGGGTGATTCTTTGCGGCATGTACCCAAGATCATCTCGATACCGGTCTATATCGGATCCGCCCGTCGCCTTAATCCGGCGCTTGCCGAACTGGGCTTGGGGGTCTGAGTAGCGTGTGTCCAAGTGTGGCGCTCGCGCAATAATCTGAATCGCGAAACTGGATAAGGATAAAAAATATGCATATTTCTGATGGTATCCTTTCTGCGCCCGTATTGGTCACGGGCTTTGTCGGCACCGGTATCCTGGCGGCCGCCACCCTGCGCAACATGGATATGGAAGAGGTCCCGAAGATCGCGGTCATCACCTCGGTCTTTTTCGTTGCCTCGTTGATTCATGTGCCCGTCGGTCCGACCAGCGTGCATCTAATTCTGAACGGGCTCGTCGGCGTCGTCCTGGGCCTAAGGGCATTTCCGGCCATCATGCTCGGTATTATCCTTCAGGCCATACTTTTCGGTCATGGAGGCGTCTCCGTGATCGGCGTAAATACCTTGATGCTCGGTGGTGGCGCCTTGGTTGCCTACGGGGTTTGGCAGCAGCGTCATCGTTTCAATATTGCTAAGAAAGAAGTCGTCTTCGGGGCGCTTGCGGGCGCGACCGGGACGATCAGCTCGGGTGTGATACTCGCCCTGGCGCTCGTGACCACTGGAGAGGCCTTCTTCGCGACAGCGGGTTACGCCCTGGCCATGCATATTCCGATCATGGTCGTCGAGGCTGTGGTTGTCGGGGCCTGTGCTGGCTTTCTGAAACGCATCAAACCTGAGGCCCTTGCCGGTGAGCGCCCACAGCAGCTCGAGAGCGAGTAATAGACTATGATTGCCATTACGCAGAGGATTCAGGATGCCACTTGATATAGATCGCTACGCCCACGTGTCGTCACCGATTCAGCGTTGGGATCCGCGCCTCAAGATCGGTGCCTTGGGGCTGCTCATACTGGCCATCGCCCTAATCAAGACGCTTCCGGTTGCGGTCATTGCGCTAGTATTGGCGAGCCTATTAGTCGTGACGAGTGGGCTGCCCCTGGGGTTCATTGGGCACGGGCTCTCTTTCGTGACGATCTTCCTGGTGCCATTCTTTATCATTATGCCCATGACTTATCCGGGAGAGGCGGGTCTGCACTTTCTGGGCTTGCCGTTCGCATGGGAGGGGTTGCGGTTGGCCACACTGATCTTCGTCAAGGCGATCGCCATCGTGTTGTGCAGCTTTGTCTGTTTCGGTACAAGCCGATTTGATATCTCGATGATTGCCTTGCAGCACCTCAAGTGCCCAAAGGTTGTCGTGCAGATGTTGCTGTTTACCTACCGCTATACCTTCGTGTTTCTTGAAGAAATGCGGCGCATGCAGACCTCGATGCGCGCACGCGGCTTCGTTCCTAAAACCGATGGTTATACGCTAAGGACCTACGGCAATTTTGTCGGTACCTTGCTCGTGCGTAGCTTTGAGCGTACGGAGCGGGTCTTCAAGGCGATGCTTTCGAAAGGCTATCAGGGTGAGTTTCATACTCTCGTGACCTTTTCTTCCGATGCGACCGATGTCGTCAAGGCGCTGGTCACGGTTATGCTCATGGTCGCGCTGCTGGCGCTGGATTTTGGCGGATATTTTCATCAGGCCGTGACGGCCTGGTATTAATTGCTTGGTATCAGTGCCTGATATCAATAGAAATTGAGGAACAATCCCGATGGCGGATAAATACATGATCGATGTGCGGGATGTCAGCTTCAGCTACCCGGATGGACACCACGTCCTCAAGGGGTTGAGCTGTCAGATTGCGCCTGGCGAAAAGGTGGCCCTGATCGGTCCCAACGGGGCCGGGAAATCGACCTTTATGAGTCACCTCAACGGCGTGCAGATGGCCAGTAGCGGTCGAATCGCGATCGATGGTATCGAGGTCAAGAAGGAGAATCTGACTGAGATTCGGCGACGCGTCGGGATCGTGTTTCAGGATCCCGACGACCAGCTCTTCTGTCCGACGGTGTTTGACGACGTAGCTTTCGGGCCTTTGAATCTCGGCTTGCCCAAGGACGAGATCGAGAGTCGTGTCACCGAGGCTCTTCATGTCGTGGGGCTGGAAGGTTTCGAGGAACGCTCGTCTTTCCATCTGTCGTTCGGAGAGCGCAAGCGCCTCGCGCTAGCGACCGTCTTGTCCTATCAGCCCGAGATCCTGGTCTTCGATGAGCCCTCGACCAATATGGATCCGATGAACCGGCGCAAGATCATCACCTGGCTCAAGGAGTCCGACAAGACCGTTTTGCTCTGTACGCATGACCTCGATATCGCTCTGGAAGTCTGCAGCCGTTGCCTGCTGCTTGTCGATGGCAAGATTATGGCCGACGGCAAGAGCTCCGAGATCCTCTATGACCGCAAGCTGCTCGAAGACAACAAGCTCGAGATGCCGCTGGCGCTTATGACGCACGAACTGTTGCATGGCATCCTCCATGAGCAGGATATGGACGACGAGCATCGACAGATCATCGGTAGTTTCCTGCATGCCCATCGCCATGCCCATGGCAGCGATGGCCATATCCACGTCCACCTGCATGCGCATGACCACGAGCATGGCCACCTGCACGAGTCGGTTGGCGAGGATCACTTCCATGACGACGACGAGCATACTCATGGTGATCATGGTGATATCGGCGTGCCGCACACTCATGACGCGGCAGGCGGGCACAGTCATGACCATCATCACCACGACCACGACCACGACCATCCTCATCCGCATGATCACGACCACAGTCATGACGATGCTCACGGCCATACCCATGAGCATCCGGATGAGCCGGCCGAGACCGCAGCCAAGTCGAAACCCAAGCCTAAGGCCAAGCCCAGGAAGGCCAAGACGGGAAGCGATAAATAACGACCTGACGGTCACACCACCCGGTAAGGTCGTATTCGCGTGAACGGAGTCATCCTCGATGAGGAAACCTTCGATACGGGGGACCTCGACCTGTCAGTGCTGGAAGGTGTGGGGATTGGCTGGCGGCACTATCCGCGCACCATGCCGGGACAACGTGTCGAGCGCCTTCAGGGGGTGGTGGTCGCCGTTACGAACAAGGTTCGGATCGACGAGAGTTGCCTGGCCGCTTGTGCCGACCTCAAGCTTGTTTGCGTGGCTGCGACGGGGGTCAACAACGTCGATCTCAAGGCCGCTGCCCGCCGAGGTGTGACTGTTTGCAATGCTCGAAGGTATGCGACACCCTCGGTCACGCAACATGTGTTTTCCTTGTTGCTATCCCTCGTCACCCGGCAAGCGGAATATCGCACGGCCGTCGGCGAAGGCCGCTGGCAGACCAGCCCCGATTTTTGCTTGCTCGATTTCCCGATCTCCGAACTTGCCGGCAAGTCGCTTGGCATCGTCGGTTACGGCGAGCTCGGCCATGCCGTCGCTCGGGTCGCCGAGGCCTTCGGCATGGAAGTCTTGATCGCGGCGCGCCCCGGAACGTTACCGGGTGCTGATCGAATCGCGTTGCCCGATCTGTTGTCTCGGGTCGATGTCCTGAGCCTGCATTGTCCGTTGACGGATACGACTCGGAATCTCATCGTCGCTCCCGAGCTTGCGCTCATGAAGCCGGCGGCCATCCTGATCAACACGGCTCGTGGTGGCATCGTAGATGAATCGGCGCTCGCGTGGGCGCTAAGAGAAGGCCGCCTCGGTGGCGCCGGCGTTGATGTCCTGAGCGTTGAACCGCCCGTGGATGACAATCCTCTGCTCGACGAAACGATTCCCAATCTGATCGTGACGCCCCATATTGCCTGGGCGAGCCGGGAGTCGCGTCAGCGCCTCGTCGAAGATGTTGCCGAGAATATCCTCGCTTGGCGGCGCGGCGAGCCGAGAAACGTGGTGGTGTGATCAGGTGATGCTTGTGCAGGCGGGTGGATTTCGCCTGCTCCGGCATCCTTCTAATTCGTTGTTCGGGTGGTGTCGAGCCGCTCTCCGATTGTACGCAATGCCCGTTCAATGTCCTTTCCTAGCGGTATCGCACCGGTGTCCGCGACTGCGGTCTCTTCATCGCTGGCGATCGGTCCACCGAGGAATATCGGCACGGGGGATTGTGCGGCGAGTTCTTTGATGTCGTTTCTTTGTTCGTAAAAAGTTTCTTTCAGAGAACAGGAGAGGATGATTGCGTTGGCCTCGGTGCGGCGGACAGCCGCAGGAAGTTCCTTGATGGGCATGTCGGCCCCCAGGAGTATGGGACGAAAGCCCTGTGTCTGAGCCTCAAGGGCAAACATCAGAAGACCGATTTCATGGCGCTCTCCAGGCACGCAGCAGCATATAAGTCGGGCGCCATCGGTTCTGCTTGGGTTGTGATGAAAACGTGCGCCCAGTTTATTGCGTAGAAACAGTGCGAAGAAATGCTCTTCAGCAATGCTGGGTTCACCTTTTTCCCAGCGTGCGCCCAGGGCCTCCAGGACAGGGAGTACGAGGTGTTCCATGACCTTACCTATTGGGTGGGTGCCGACCACTTCGTTGTAGATCTGCTCGAGTTTAACTTGATTGAGTGAGCTGACCGCCTTGAGCATGGCAAGGCGTGTTCCCTGCCAGGGGCCTTGCATTGCAGTCGTCGGTTCGCTGGTGTTCTCAAGCGCGTCCTTGACCTTACTGATAGGGATGCCCTGGTCGATCAAGGACAGCGCGCGCTGTATCAGCTCGATATCCCGGCTGCTGTAGAGGCGATGGCGGCCGTCGGTCCTGCTGGGTTCAATGAGTCCGTATCGGCGCTCCCAGGCCCTCAATGTGACCGGATTTACGCCGGTGATGCTTGCCACCGTGCGGATTGGGTACAAATCCGCTTCTTCCTCTTGCCTTGATATGTTGTCGGTCATGGTCGCCTGGCTGTCATCGTTGATTCCTTGCGATAAATTGTACAATAATTGAATAATAAATCAATGATGCCCACATTTTATTTCGTTAACAAGTGCTGGAGTTGTTCAGACAAGAACAATATAAGTAATTGTATTTAGTTATATATGTCTTGATCTTTTAGTGTCGTATAGATTTTTTGACCGGGAGTTGACAAGTTATACAAAGCATGTACAATTAAGGCCGTGGAAGTATCGTTGGTGATCTTCCCGATATCAACAACTCCCGATGGAGGGCGTTATCATGAAAGAGCTAACTTATACAAATATTGCGCAAAGTGAGCGTGTCGCCCGTATCGCGCTTGGTGTGGGCCTGATTATCGACGTTGTCAATGGCTCGGGTCCTTTGGGTTCGGCTGCGCTGATCCCTTTAGCCAGCATCTATCCAGTGATGACCGGTTTCCTGGGCTTCGACCCGATATATGCGATGTTCGGTTTTTCGACGGCGAAGGACGAGCAAACGCAGCGGAATTCGCAAGCCAACCGTGTCTCCCTTACAGCGAATCCGGTGCTTAATTGAGGTTAGGTGTAACCGGTTGAGATAAAGGCTTGCATCACCCGTACGATTTGCGCCCGAGCCCCAGAAGGGCTCGGGCCTTGACCGGGACAATTCACCAGCTACTAACGCATTAGAAAGCGCGCTTCACATTTGCCCATTTCCAACCAGCGAGGATGGCTATATGTACATAGTTAAATGGTTTCTGGCTGCTGTCGTGGGATCGGCACCCATTGCGGCTGCCGCTGAAAATTGTTCTGATTCTCTGGACGTCAGTTTTAAACGTTTGTCAGGCGACGAGCGTGTCCATCTGTGCGAGGCCTATCAGGGCAAGGTTATATTGATTGTTAATACGGCCAGCAAATGTGGCTATACCTATCAATATGAAGGGTTGGAGCAACTCTATGATACCTATCGCAAGCAGGGGTTGATGGTTTTGGGCTTCCCCTCAAACGACTTCGCCAATCAAGAACCCGGAACCGAAAATGAAATCAAGGCCTTCTGCAGCCGGACTTATGGCGTGAAATTTCCGATGTTCGAGAAGAGCTCGGTATCCCTAGGTGGTGGGAATCAGCTGTTTGAACGTCTTTACCGAGCAACCGGCGAATACCCGGCGTGGAATTTTCATAAGTATTTGATTGATCGAAGCGGGAGCGTGATAAACAGTTTCGATAGCCGGATCGAGCCTGGCGATCCACTTCTCATCAAAGCCATTCGGCAGGCGCTGTAAGCTAGTCGGATATGTTGATACGAGGGACTGTAACGGAAATGAATCGCTTGACCGACGATAGACGATCGGGGTGCAGACCCGTCATTGGCGTCAGCAGTTGTTTGCTCGGCAATGAGGTTCGTTATGACGGCAGTCACAAGCGCAATCGTTTTGTGGTCGAAGAAATGGCCGGCTATTTCGATCTCGAACCCTATTGTCCGGAGGTGGCTATCGGCATGGGCGTTCCGCGCCAGCCGATTCGTCTAGTCACCAGAGGCGATACCGTTGAGGCGGTCGGCGTCAGGGATCCCGGCCTCAACGTGACCGGACTGTTGCGTGACTATAGTGAACGAATTGCAGGTCAAGTGGTGTATTTATCCGGGTTCGTATTCAAGAAGGGTTCGCCGAGTTGTGGAATGGAGCGGGTCAAGGTGTTTGACGCAAACCTGGTGCCCAAGGCCAATGGCGCAGGCTTGTTCGCCTCGGCCATCATGTCCTCAGTCCCGCTATTGCCGGTCGAGGAAGAAGGGCGGCTGAACGATTCCGCCTTACGCGATAATTTCATGACCAGGGTCCATGTATATCAGCGCTGGCGCCTGCTCCGTCAAACGGAATTGAGCAGGGCCTCCCTGATAGGCTTTCATTCGAATCACAAGTACCTCGTCATGTCGCGTAGTACCGAAATCTACCGAGACCTCGGGCGAATGCTTGCCAATCTGTCCGTGGGATCGTTGAGCGATATCGCTGATCGTTACTTCACGATACTGATGACCGCTCTGCGTCTGCCCGCGACCCGGGCCCGCCATGCCAACGTACTCCAGCACCTGCTAGGCTATCTTAAGAAGGACCTGTCTTCGGACCATCGTCGTGATATCGCTCGGGTAATCGACGACTATCGCAGGGGACGATATCCATTGATTGTCCCCTTGAGCATGTTGCAACACCATTTCAACGTGCATCGGAACGACTATCTCGCCGATCAGGTTTATCTCTATCCGTACGACGGTAGCCTGTCCAAGGACGCATGATATGAACATCTTCGTGCTTGATCGCGACATCGATGCCTGCGCCCGCTTCCATTGCGATCAACATGTCGTGAAAATGACGCTCGAAAGCGCTCAGATTATCTGCTCAGCCTTTTTCCTGCATGGATTCGACACGCCTTATCGCCCGACTCATCTGCGTCATCCTTGTGTCCTCTGGGCGGCGGAATCCTATGCCAACTTGCGCTGGTTGCGGTCGTTGGCGGAGGCGTTGAACCGCGAATACCGTTATCGTTACGAAAAGGCTGTCGATCACAAGTCCATAGATGTCATATCGGCTACCTCGACGATGGAGTATCCGGATGGAGGATTGACGCCGTATGCATTGGCGATGCCCGATCGCTATCGTAGCAAGGATCCTGTGCGGGCCTATCGGCGTTACTATCGGTCCGAGAAACTGCGCTTCGCGCGATGGACTCGGCGAGAGATTCCCGAATGGGTTGGAGACGTATATGGCTAGGTATTGGGCTTTGTTTGTGCTGATGGTCGTTGTTCAGGGCTGCACTACCGTCCCGAAGGGGCTGCAGCCTGTAGCAGACTTCGATCTTAAGAGATATCTCGGGACTTGGCATGAGATTGCCCGCTTGGATCATGGTTTCGAGCGCGGAATGAGTCATGTGACTGCGGCGTATAGCTTACGCGATGACGGCGGGGTCAAGGTCGTCAACCGAGGCTATCTGGATCAGGAAAAGGAGTTTCGCGAGGCCGTCGGCCGGGCCTACTTTATCGGGGAGCCGATCGTTGGCAGTCTTAAGGTATCGTTCTTTTGGCCATTCTACGGTGGTTATCACATCATCGATCTAGATCGCGATCACTATGAATGGTCGGTCGTGAGCGGGCCGTCGAAAGACTACCTCTGGATATTGGCGCGGGAAAGACACCTCGATCCCGGTCTGCTGGATCGGCTGGTCAAGCGGCTGGCAGCCCAGGGGTTTGCGACCGACCGTCTGATCTACGTCAGGCAGGACTAAGCGCGACGTTTACAGCGCCAATCTGCGCAGCCGCAGGCTGTTGCTGACGACGAACAGGCTGGAGAGGCTCATGGCCCCGGCGGCCAGCATCGGGTTGAGCAGGAGGTGCAGCCAGGGATAGAGCGCCCCGGCCGCGACCGGGATCAGAATGACGTTATAGGCATAGGCCCAGAACAGGTTAAGTCGAATTGTACGTAGCGTCGCCTGGGATACCGCGATCGCGGCGGCAATGCCATGCAGCTCACCGGACATCAGGATGATGTCGCCGGCCTCGATCGCGATGTCCGTACCGGTTCCTATCGCGATTCCGACATCAGCCTGGGCCAGCGCCGGTGCGTCGTTGATACCGTCGCCGACAAAGGCGACGCGCCGTCCTTTGCGCTGCAACCGTCTGACTTCCTCCGCCTTCTGATCCGGCATGACCTCGGCGATCACGCGGTCGATGCCGGCCTGCCGGGCCATGGCCTCGGCCGTGGCTTGTTGATCGCCTGTCAGCATCGTAACTTCAATGCCTTGCGCCTTGAGTCCGGCGATAGCCTCCGTTGCGCCGGGCTTGAGTACGTCCGCCACGGCCAGCAGCATGATCAGATGATCGTTATAGACGGCGAACAGGATGGTCTTGCCGCTCCGGGTCAGCGGTCCAATCGTGTCGGAGAAGGCCTCGATATTGAATCCGAGTTCACGCATATAGCGGGCGGCGCCCACATGTAGCATGTGGCCGTCGATTTCGGCCTCGATGCCCATGCCGGAAAGCGCGCGTACCGAACTCACGTCGGGTAGAGCCAGCTCACGTCGCTTGGCCTCCTCGACGATGGCATGGGCGATCGGATGTTCGCTCTGCGCCTCTGCCGCCGCGATCATGGCCAGGGCCCCGGCCTCGTCGATATCGAAGGCATGCAGGTCGGTCACGACGGGGCGCCCGACGGTCAGGGTCCCGGTTTTGTCGAAGACGATGACGTCGGCCGTCGCGAGACCTTCCATGACCGTGCCCTTGCGAAACAGGATGCCCGAGGCTGCCGCGCGCCCTGTGCCGACCATGATGGCAGTCGGCGTGGCCAGTCCCATGGCGCAGGGACATGCAATCAGGAGGACGCTGACGGCCGTCACGAAGGCGAGCCCTAAGGCCGGTGCGGGCGCGAAGCCCATCCATATCGCGAAGGTCAAGGCGGAGGCGCCCAGGACACAGGGCACGAAGATGGCGGCGATGCGGTCGGCAAGCAGTTGGATCTGCGGTTTGCCGCTCTGCGCCTCCTCGACCATGCGAACGATATGGGCCAGCGCCGTATCGGCGCCAATACGTGTCGTGCGCAGGGTCAGCGCCCCGCTGCCGTTGACCGTGCCGCCGACGAGTTCGTCTCCTGTCCTTACCGACTTGGGCAGAGGTTCGCCTGTCAGCATGGAAACATCAACCTCGCTCTGACCGTCGATCACGACCCCGTCGACCGGAATGCGCTCACCGGGTCGGACCAAGACCTGGTCGTCGACCCGGACCTCGGCGGCCGGGATCTCCAGCATCTCGTCATTACGCGTGACCCGCGCGATTTTGGGCTGCAGGGCCAGCAACTGACGAATCGCATCCGAGGTCCGGCCTCGGGCGCGGGCCTCTAGCAGGCGGCCGAGCAGGATCAGCGTGATGATGACACCGACGGCTTCAAAATAGACATGGGCAGTGCCGGTCGGAAAGCGTTCAGGGATTAACAGTGCGAGCGAAGAATAGCCATAGGCCGCGCTGGCACCGAGCATGACGAGGCTATTCATGCCTGGACTCAAATGACTGAGCTCGGCCCAGCCCGAGACGAAAAATCGCCGTCCGGCGATCAGCAGGACCGGGGTCGCGAACAGGCCTTGGATGAATGACCAGTTCCGCTCCGGCAGTAGACCGGTCATGAACGTATGGAGCTGAGGCACGACCATGGGCAGCATGGCGATCAGGGCGAGCGGAACGGTCAGGGCCAGTGCTAGCACCAGGTCACGTTTGAGCTCGGCAGCGGCTACCTCGGAGGTGCCCTTATGTTCTGCCGACTTGGCGGTTTCCTCGGACGGGACGCTACCGCTATAACCCGCATCCGCAATGACCTTGAGAATGTCGGCCTCGGTCAGCGAGGACGGTAGCCATTCGATCATGGCGCGCTCGGTGGCGAGGTTGACTTCAGCCTTGATGACGCCGGGCGTCCTGAGTAGCGCGCGCTCGACCCTGCCCACGCAGCTCGCGCAGGTCATGCCTTCGATGCCGACCTCGCCAGTATGGGTCAGCGGCGTATAGCCGGCCTGTTCGACGGTCGCCAATAGATCCCCGACTTTGGCACTGCCGTCATCGATTTCGATCATGGCCTGTTCGGTGGCGAGGTTAACCTCGGCGCTGAGCACGCCTTTGGTCTTTATCAGCGCGTGTTCGACCCGGCCGACGCAGCTTGCGCAGGTCATCCCGGAAATGCCCATGTGGATGGTCTTGATCAGAGAGCCCTCGTTGCTTTGTATCGCCCGCGCCCGCTATATTTCGAGGCAGGCGCTTGAATGTTTACGCGATGGTCTTCGCTTCGTAGCCTTCCTCTGTGATGGCTGCGATCAGGGCCTCGGAGCTGGCCTCGCCCTCGACGACGGCGCGGCCGGATTCGAGATTCACCTCGACCACACGACTAACGCCCTGGACGCCAGCCAATGCTTTTTCGACCGCGGCCTTACAGTGACCACAGCTCATGCCTTCGATCTGCAATTCGATCATATCGATGCCTCCTTGACTCATTGGGTATGAAGAGATTGAATATTGTAACCCGAATAGGGGGTCGTGCCCGCCGAGCCATCGGACCAGGTGATGACCTCCCAGGGACAGATCTCGGGTTGTAGTGTGACGTGATCAATACCATATTCGGTCTTCAGCGCCGCCTGAAGGGCAGGCAGGATCTCGCTCCACCCATCGAGTCCGCCTATGACGACATGGGCGGACAACACGGGGCGGTCGGACCCTATCCTCCAGATATGGAGGTCATGAACAGAAAGGACGCCCTCGGTCGTGGCCATGAAGCGGCCGACCTCCGGCAGGTCGATGCCCGGTGGTACACCCTCCATGATGACGTTCAATACCTCTTTGAGCAAGCGGATCGCCGAGATCA
>CAZASZ010000043.1:3030-17503 GCA_964487925.1 uncultured Gammaproteobacteria bacterium | reverse complement strand
GCGGCACCTATCACGGACTACTCACCTTCGCGTCGCTCTCCATGGCGAGTAGCGAATGAAACTGATCAAACAGTCTAAAAGCACGGGCACAGATGGTGTGCGATTTGATTCAGAAAATTACGGAAGGACGGAATACCGCGTTTTTAGAGGCTCCCATAACTTTGCCAAGGATGAAAGAAGCATAAAGCTGTCAAACGGCAATTTTATGCTTTAAACGGCACTGTCAGATCAGGCAGGTTACAAGCATTATCATGGATTGTTGTGGCTAAATGCGCCATCAGTGCGCCATAAGCCGCTCGAGGAAAAACCGCCGTATCGATAAGGCAATGAATAATAAGAGGAAATATGGTGGCCAGGGACAGAATCGAACTGCCGACACGGGGATTTTCAGTCCCCTGCTCTACCGACTGAGCTACCTGGCCATCTTGGAGGATGCCTTGCGGGCGATATGGTGAAACCGGTTTGTTTTGCGTTATTCCGGTATGGGTGTTTGGGACACCCGCCACATATCGAAGGGCCTAATTAAACCCTTTCTGGCGGGTCCTCGTCAAGTGTAACGTTATGGATTCCATGGCTTTGGAGGATCGGCGACCGATGGTAGAGTGCTCGCCATGATCCGACGCCATTCAACTGCCGCCCTCCTCGCGCCGACGCTAGCGCTCTCGATGGCCGTCGGCCTCGCCGCCTGCTCGGATGCCGGGGATCCGGTTAGCCCGCATACAGGGCCGAAGGCGCCCGAGGGTATGGTCTATATCCCCGGCGAGAGCTATACGATAGGCAGTGACAAGATCGACGAGGAGGGTTTGCAGACGCGTTATGGCTTTACCAAGCCGCTTTACGTCAACGAGCACCCTCGGCATGAGGTCGAGGTAGGCGCGTTTTTCATTGATCGGACCGAGGTCGTCAACGGCGATTACAAGCGGTTTGTGGAAGCAACGGGCTATCCTTCGCCCGAACCCTGGGTGCAGAACGGCTACAATGTCCGCGAGGACAAGCTGCGTAGCGCGCACGTCAAGAACCTGCGTTGGATCGCGACCGACTACTTCAAGCTCGATATCGATACCACCAAGATGGACAAACCCGCCCTGCTCGATGCGCTGTTCGCGGCCCAGGCCGAGCGGGACAAACTGCCGGTGGCGGCCGTGAGCTGGTTCGACGCGGAGAGCTATTGCCGGTGGCGGGGCAAGCGCCTGCCCTCGGAAGCCGAATGGGAAGCCGCAGCGCGGGGGCCAAAAGGAACGATCTATCCCTGGGGCAATGAATGGCGGCCGGGCGCGGCCAATGGCGGGGATGAATCAGAAGATGACGAGCCGCTGCGCCCTCCGGGGAGTTCCGATGACGACCGCTCGCCGTTAGGCGTTTTGGACATGGCGGGCAATGTCTCGGAATGGGTGGCGGATGCCTATCTGCCCTACCCCGATGCCCCGGCTGCCGACGCCGACCCGGATTTCAAACAGGACCACCGGATCATTAAGGGCGGCGGCGCAGGCCTGGGGCACTACGCCCTGAGCGTGTTTTTTCGTGGCTCAAGGCGCGGGCATGCGAAACCCGAGGCCGTCAGTACCGATGTGGGATTTCGTTGCGCCCGAGATATCGCCAAGGGCGCGACAGGACACTGATTACTCTTTTTCCGGGACGAAGCCTTCTGGCATGGTAGAACCTTCGCCAAAGAAAAACTTCTCCATCTCCGCCTCAAGAAACTGACGCGCGCGCGGCTCGATCGGCGACAGGCGGTTTTCGTTGATCAGCATGGTCTGCTGTTTCAACCATTGCTGCCAAGCCTCCTTGGAGACATTCTCGTAGATGCGCTTACCTAGCTCGCCGGGATAGGTCGCGTAGTCGAGGCCGGGGGCCTCCTTTTCCAATTTGACGCATTGAACCATTCTTGTCATTAGCTTTTTACCTTGGTCATCAGTTCTCTACCTTGTCCTGAAGTCACGGATTCAGGTTGTTCCAAAACTCAAGCCGGCCTTGATCGCTCTCGATCAGGTCCAACAAACGACGTACGGGAGTCGGTACGGCAACGTCTTCAGCGCCAATACCGTGGTGTTCCGGTCGAGTATACCAAAGCGCCCCGTCGGCCTCCATGACCCGCCCGGACATCGGGCGCACGCGCAGATGATAGGGGCGGATGTCGAGCGTGAAGTGCGTGAAGCGGTGACGTAGTTCCGGCAAGCCGCGCCAGGCCTCGACTTCCAGGCCCAAGGTATCGCGGCACCAATCGGCCGCCTCGGCGTCAAAATCTGCCATCCCGGATCGCTCGGGCAATGACCAGAGGCCGCCCCAGATGCCGCTCGGCGGGCGGCGTTCGATCAGGATGCCCTGCCCCTCGATCTCACACAGTAACATCGCGGTCTCACGCACGGGCGTTTCCTTGCGCGGCTTGGGCACGGGCAATTCGGCAACCCGGTCATGCGCCAGGGCCAGACAGGAACCCGATAGGGGGCAACTCCGACACTCAGGCCGCGAGCGTCGGCAAACGGTCGCGCCGAGGTCCATGATGGCCTGGGTGTAGCCCCCGATGCGTTTTTCCGGCGTCAGGGCGTCGGCGATCGCCCAAAGTATTTTCTGGACCTTGGGATCGCCCGACCAACCGTCGACCGCAAAATGACGGCACAGGATGCGACGCACGTTGCCGTCGAGGATCGGATGGCGTTGCCCGTGACCGAAGGCAAGGATTGCGCCTGCCGTCGAGCGGCCGATACCCGGCAATTCGGTCAGGGCATCAATGTCGTCGGGCAGGCTTCCGCCGCGCATTTCGCAAGCAAGTTGGGCGCAACGATGCAGGTTGCGTGCCCGGCTGTAGTATCCGAGCCCGGCCCAGTGCGAGAGCACTTCATCGAGGTCAGCCCTCGCCAGGGATGAAAGGTCCGGAAAACTCGCCATGAAACGTTCGTAATACGGGATCACGGTCGAGACCTGAGTCTGCTGCAGCATGATCTCCGAGACCCATACCGGGTAGCTGTCGGTGTGGCCCTGCCAAGGCAGGTCGTGGCGGCCATGGCGGTCGAACCAAGCCAGCAGACGGTCCTGAAAATCCATGGCATCGGCTACCGGAATATCAGCATGGGTGGCGGTAGACAAGGGAATTCCTCGGAAAGATTCGGTGGTGAATGTGGCCTGAAGTGTGACAAATTCCTTCATCCGGCGCCACTTCGGGACGCGCCGCGAATGATTCTATATAATGTTCGCCTCGCTTAGCCAGAGGCCGGCCGAACGAGCCAACGAAAGCCGCATTAGACTACGGAAGCCCGAAACGGAAGGCCCAATACATGCCGCTGTCTGGCCCGAGCTTCGAACCGTTGAAACTTAAGGAGGGGAAGATGTCGACCGAAATCTCAAAGCCCGTATCGATCATCGCCAGAAAGGAAGATGGCACTGACGTAAGCTCCATTGGACAAGTCCTTATTGTGGAATACGACCACAATGACCGCGTCAAACGCGCCGCCAAGGCCTGGCTCATCAGTTGGGGGCTTGCCGTTGCATCGATTCCGTTGATCATTGCCCATTGGGTGCTCGTGCCGGGTTTTTTGATCGCCGGCCCCTTCATGGCGCGGCGTTATTTTCGCATCGAATCGATGCCCAAAAAGGTCAGCGGCGCCTGCCCGATCTGTGGCGAAGATACTGATATTAAACTGGAGAGCAGCGACAAACTGCCCATGTGGACCTATTGCAGCCCGCACCGTGACCCCGTGCATATTGTGCCTGTCGAGGAGACCTGATGTCCTTACCCGCTTCATTCGGAAACATGGCGCGTGCGGTATTCGCCATTTTGATCGTATTGATCATGATCACAGCTGGTTCTGCGACTATCTTCCTGATGCTGTATTTGATGGGATTTGTCGGCAAATGAGGGGTGGAGCGGGTGAAGGGAATCGAACCCTCGTGTTCAGCTTGGGAAGCTGACGTTCTACCATTGAACTACACCCGCAGCGACGCTATTGTCGCCAGAAAACGGGGCTACGTCAAAGCTCTTTAATACATCGGACACCAGGACAAAAATGATCGAGATACAACTCAACGGGGAACCGAAGCAGGTCGCCGCCGATAGTACGATAGCGGATCTGATCACAGCCGAAGGACTGGGTAACCGGCGCGTCGCCGTCGAGCTTAACCTAGAGATCGTGCCTCGCAGCCAATATGACCAGCAGCCGATCGCGGCCGGAGACCGAATTGAAATCGTTCACGCCATCGGTGGCGGACAGGAGACATCATGAACCAAGACACTCGCAGCACCTCCGAAGATACCCCGCTCGTTATTGCCGGCAAGACCTATCGGTCGCGCCTGCTTGTCGGCACAGGCAAGTATAAGGATCTCGAAGAGACCCGCCTGGCCACCGAGGCCAGCGGCGCCGAGATCGTGACCATCGCGATCCGCCGCAGCAACATCGGACAAAATCCCGGCGAACCCAACCTGCTCGACGCCATCCCGCCTGATCGCTACACCCTGCTGCCAAACACGGCTGGGTGCTTCACGGCCGAGGACGCCGTGCGCACATGTCGCCTGGCCAGGGAGCTGCTAGACGGTCATGACCTCGTCAAGCTCGAGGTACTGGCAGACGACAAGACGCTGTTTCCTGATCTAGTGCAGACCTATGCCGCTGCCGAACAGCTCATCGCCGACGGGTTCAAGGTCATGGTCTATACCAACGATGACCCGATCGCCGCCAAGCGCCTGGAGCTCATGGGTTGCGTGGCTGTAATGCCGCTGGCCGCGCCGATTGGCTCGGGACTCGGTATCCGCAACCCCTACAACATACGGACGATCGTCGAAAACGCCGAAGTCCCCATCATTGTCGATGCCGGTGTCGGCACTGCCTCCGACGCGGCCGTGGCCATGGAGCTGGGGTGCGATGGAGTCCTCATGAATACGGCCATCGCAGGCGCGCAAAGGCCTATATTGATGGCCTCGGCCATGGGTAAGGCCATCGAGGCCGGCCGCGAGGCCTTTTTGGCCGGGCGCATGCCGCGCCGTCGTTTCGCCAATGCATCCTCACCGCTCGATGGTCTGTTCTTCTAAGCTACGGCCAGACACTGTGACCAACGCTCTGATCCAACCTATCGAGGAACCACGGCGGCAGCGGATTCGTAGTTATGTCCGCCGCGAGGGTCGTATGACCGAGGCGCAACGGACTGCACTCGCCGAGTTTTGGCCCCGATATGGTTTGGATCTGGATTTATCTGCGGCCCCCACCCCATTAGACCTGGACGCCGTCTTCGGACGCAGCTCCGTGCATCATTTCGAGATCGGCATCGGCATGGGGGACGTACTCGTGGATATGGCTATGAAGCACCCCGAGGAGGACTTCATGGGCATTGATGTCTACCGTCCGGGGATCGGGCGCCTGCTGGCGCGCCTTGCCGAGCATGAGATCGAGAACGTTCGGGTCTTTTGCGGCGACGCCGTAACCATCCTAGAGCGCGCCATCCCGGCAGAATTGCTCGATCACGTCTATCTGCTTTATCCGGACCCCTGGCCCAAGAAGCGGCATCAAAAGCGGCGTCTGTTACAGACCGGTTTCGCGGCGCTGATCGCGAGCCGCCTGCGCCCAGCAGGGTATTTCCACCTCGCGACCGACTGGGAGGATTATGCCCGCCATATGCGCGCCGTTCTCGACGCGATGCCGGAATATGCAAACACCTCGGGGCCCGGCAATTTCGCGCCCCGCCCGGATCAACGCACGATCAGCCGTTTCGAACGCCGTGGCGATCGTTTGGGCCACAACCATTGGGATTTGACCTATAGAAAGGCACCCTAACAGGCTGCTAAGGCCAACTGGATCCGCTAAGGTTGGGTCCGCTAGGCGGGCTCTTTAGAGGGATCGATCGAATTGTCTCGCGGATACCAGCCTCCGGTGAAGGCAGCCACGTCCTGTGCGTTCAGACGCCCCTGATCGTAAAGGCTGTCCACCTTCTTTCGCGACAGGACCTCGACGACGCCATCTGGGCGGATATAACCCCATAGACCATGTACAGTGAGCTCCAGTAGCGTCGCCATGATGTCGTCGAAACGTATCTGATAACGCTCAGCAAGGCGTTTGAAATCCTCGGTCGTCAGCGGCCGATCCCGCAGGGCCGCCTCGTCGACAAGAAGCGACTCAAGGGCTACATCCCAATTTGGCATATCCATCCCGTCCTCTTTTGATGAAACCGTCTCGTCCAATACTGTATCTCCTCTGAAATCACGCAAGCACTTTTACCGATTCATCATAAACGGTATCCGGTCGATGAATATTCACATAGAATAGACAAAGATATGCTTCGCCTATCGACTCTATCGACAATTTGGCCAATGAATCAACCCTCAAAAACACTTAGTTACATCTTTCTATCCGTCATGCTTATGGGCTGTTCGGCACAGCGATGGCAAGCCGAGCCCAGCCATGGCACACCTGAGAGCACGGATGCCACTGACGCTACCGTGGTTACGCCAACCGGGCAATCGGACGAAGTTTCATCGGCTGACGATGAGCGCAACCTTAGCACGGGCAAGAATGAAGAGGATAACGGCCCCGAGACGATCTCCATGCTGTGGGGGAAGTTTCGGACCCAGATATCCCAGCCGGACCCTGAGCACCATGTTGAAGATGAGTTGGGGACCGACGGTAGTGTCCCTGAGGTTATTACCAGCGAGACAAGCGACCTCAATCAGACATCAGAAGCCGTTTCCGAGCAGGTAACTGCGCCTCGGGAAGATATCGTCCTGGGAGAGATGGTGCCGACAGACATCTGGAAGCGGATACGTGAGGGTTTCAGGCTCCCGCTCGACATCAACCACCGGGTACGCCAAGAGGCCGCCTGGTACAGCACACACCCTGCATACATCGAACGGACAATCCAGCGCGCCAAACCCTATCTGCACTATATCGTCGAGGCCCTTGATCGGCACCAGATGCCGATGGAAATCGCCCTGCTACCGATCGTCGAGAGCGCCTATCAGCCCTTTGCCTTCTCACACGGACGGGCTGCCGGACTCTGGCAGTTCATTCCAGGGACGGCGAAACTCTACGGCCTCAAGTTGAACTGGTGGTATGACGGTCGGCGCGATGTCATCGCCTCGACCGAGGCGGCCCTGACACTTCTGGAACGACTGCACAAGGAATTTAATGGTGACTGGGAGCTGGCGCTGGCTGCCTATAATTCCGGTTCCGGGACCGTCCACAAAGCCGTTCGCAAGAATCGCCGCAAAGGTCGGCCCACGGACTTCTGGTCACTGAAACTCCCCAAGGAGACTCGGGCCTATGTCCCCAAGCTCCTTGCGCTCAAGGCCATTTTCGCCCAGCCCGAACTCTATCATGTCGCGCTGACACCGGTTGCGAACCAACCTTATCTCGCCACTGTCGAGGTACACTCGCAGATTGATCTCGCCCTGGCTGCCGACCTCGCCAATATCGAACTGGATGAACTCTATCGTCTGAACCCTGGCTACAACCGCTGGGCCACGGACCCGAACGGTCCACAGACGCTTGCCCTGCCCGTGGACAAGGTTGAAGGCTTTAGGGAAAGGCTGGCTCAACTCGATGATAAAGACCGCATTCGCTGGGTCAGACATCGCATCAAGAATGGCGAGACCCTGGGTCACATCGCTCGTCGCTATCAGACAACCCTGAATGTCATTAAGCAGGTCAACAATATCAAGGGCAACATGATCCGGACGGGAAAGAGCCTCATGATCCCCGTCGCGACGCGGGACCTGAGGGATTACCGGCTCAGCACCAGTCAACGCCTGAGTCGAATCCAGTCCCATCGCCCTGCCCCCGGACGTGTAAAACTTACCCACCGTGTGGTCAAGGGGGACACGTTCTGGGATTTATCCATGAAATACCATGTCACGAGCGCCCAGATTGCGCGCTGGAACGGCATGTCTCCCAAGCAGTTCCTGCGACCCGGTCAGCGCCTCGTCATCTGGCAAAAGGCGATACGCTCCCGCAAGTCGACCAACCGTCTATCGACACGACTTTCCGGCAAAAACCCGACCCAGCGGATTCGTTACGTAGTCCGCAAAGGCGACTCCTTGGCCAGGATTTCTCATCGATTCAAGGTCCGAGTCTCCGAGCTTCGCCGCTGGAATGACCTCCCCAAAGGAAAATATCTGCAGCCGGGCCAACGCCTGACACTCTTTGTCGATATCACAAAGCAGTCCGAGAACATCTAACAGGCTGCTAAGAGCCGGATAAAGGGCTACCCTTCCCGGAAGCCTAGCGTCTCCAGTCCAGGATCAAAGCTTGGCCAGTACCGCCCTGGCCTCGTCAATCCCCGGGTAGTCGGCAATACCTTCGGCTACCGCCTTTTCGAGAGCCTGTTTGGCAGCCGCTTTATCACCCAGGCGATAGTGGGTCATGCCAAGGTGGTATTGCAACACCGCAAACCGTTCCGCCTTCGCAACCGACTTTTCCAGTAACGGCAACGCCGCTTTATAGTCTCCCTTCTGGTACAGGGCCCACGCCAGCGTATCCAGATAAAATGGGTTATCGGAATTCTCGAAACGCTTGGCCAGGGTATAGGCCTCGTCTATGTCCTTGGCATCCAGGTTTGACATACCACCCATCAGGGTTGAGGCCAGATTGTTGGCGATGACATCGGCATCAGGGTGTCGGTTGAGTACATCACGATAGAGCGCCAGGGCATCTTCCGTCCGTTGATTGGCGACATACAATTCAGCCAGCTTGACCAGCAAGCCAAGGTTTTCGTGAGTAGCGTTGACCCGTTTGTAAAGCGCAATGGCCTTATCCACCTCTCCCTTGCGCTGATACAGCTCCGCCAGCTTGACGACCGGGATACTCCAATTCGGGTTGGCCTCGGCCGCCTTGACATACTCGCCCTCGGCTTTGCTCGTCTGATTCTTGGACTCGTAGAGTTCGGCTAACAATTCGTGGGCAAAAGGGTGCTTGGCGTTCTTTTTGATCAGTGTCCGCATGCGACCGATAGCCTTGTCGGTGTGCTTCAAGGCCACATCGGCACGGACCAAAACAGCCCATAGATCAGCATTTTCCGGAGCCAACGCGACGGCCTTCTCAAACTCGCCTACGGCTGCATCGCCCTTTTCCTGCAGAGCATAGATACGGCCCAGATGCAGGTGTCCGGCAGGTTCGTTCGGCGTCGACTTTTGAAGCTGCCGCGCCGCCTCGACAGCGCCACTCCAATTCTTTTGTTCCGCCAGCACCTGGATCTGGAGATCGAGGACGCTCGGGTTTCCCGGCGATAGGCCCAAGGCCTCGTTGCTGGCCTTGAGCGCACCGGGGAGGTCCTTTGTCACCATCAGCAGCTTGATCTTGGCAATTCGAGCACTCAGATCATTAGGCGTGGCCTCGATAACCCGATCGATATTGTCGTTGGCGAGTTCCGGCTGGTGATTCGCCAACTGCGCCTCGGCCAATAGCTTTAGGACAGCCGTGGCGTTAGGGTCATCATGCAGGACCTGGCGAAAATCCACGATCGCTGCCTCGGGATCCTGCCTTAACATGGCCACCCGACCGCGCAACAAGAGGGCACCACTGTCTTTCGGGTTTTCTTTGAGCACCCGGCCGATCAACTCGCTACTTCCGTTTAAATCCCGCTTCGCGAGCAATATTTCAGCGAGCGAATTATTGGCCAATACCCAATCGGGCCCTTCTTCAACATTCTTCAGCACCTCCTTGTAGACCGCTTCTGCCTTATCGGACTGACGGGTAGAGGCATAGAATTTCGCCAACGCGAAACGGCGGGCGCGATCATCGGCCTTAGCATTCACGGCATCGGTCAAGACTGCCTCTGCGGCATCTAGACTGCGTTTCTGGGCCAGGAAATCAGCCAACAACAATGTCCTGGAGAAATCTTCCGGTTTGGCGGCCACACCATTGCGGAGCAATTGCTCAGCGTCATCGAGCCGATTCTGCTGAATATAGAACCCGGAAAGACGGACGCGATTAGCGTAATTGTCAGGCTCCAGCTCAATGACCTTCTTGATCAATCGTTCGCTCTCGCCAGGATCCTTGCTCAGCTTGAGCTGGGCCAGGGCAAGGTATAGACGCGGCTCGTCGGACTTTACCTTGATAGCGGCGCTCAGGACGCGCGCCGCGTCGTCTTTCTTATCGGCGCGGGTGTAGAGGGTTGCCAACGTGATCGCGGCCTCGGCGTTTTCCGGTGTGTTATCCAGGATGCGCTTTACAATATCGATCGCCTGCTGGTCTTCATGTCTCCTGCCCAGGACCAGAGCCTTCAACAACAGGCCGTCAACGTCGTTGGCATCGACCTTGATCACCGCATCGGCCATCGCCATGGCCTGATCGGCATCACCGCTCAACAGGTATAAGCGCCCCAATTTGATCTGCGCGGCACTGTAAGTCGGGTTTAAATCCACGGCAGACTTGAACTGGCCAAAGGCGGCGCGCCAGTCTTGCTTTTGCTCAGCGATCCGTCCAAGCAGGAAATGCGCCTCGGCGATCTTAGGATCGATCTGCAAGGCATTCTTGAGCTCGAGCTGGGCCTTGACGTAATTGCCTTCGGCAAAGAGCTGCTTACCGTGCTCGAGATAGGCAGCCTTTCTCTCTTCACTGCCACTGCAGGCGGTGAGCGTCAGGCCAAGCAATGCGCTCGCAAAGGTCAGTCGGGCGATCTGTCTAGGGGTCATGGGATAGATACCGGATTCATGGAGTGGAAAATTGCGAACATCCTAGCATGACTGGGAGAAAACGCACGAAAACCAACATGACCGTTACGTGACAAAGCGCGCATCGACAACGCTGCTAACGTCATTCGGCCTTTTTCATAACTGGGAACAAGCCGCCTCGCTGTTTATCCTTTGCGACAGCGATAACAATTTCAGGCGTGACCTGTGACAGACTATCGGCATAGGCATAGACCAAGGACGTATCACATATTTGATTGATGAGCCTGGGTACGCCGCCCGAAAAGTCAAAGACCTCATCATAGGCGGTCTGACTAAACAGCCCCTCGGGGCCACCCGCCACCCCGATTCGGTGGGCAATATAGGCATGGGTGTCTTCGCGGCTCAACGGCTCCAGGTGAAAATCTACCGAGATACGCTGCACAAACTGTACGAGACTGGGCTGACGCAGGGTTTCTCTAAGCTCGGGCTGGCCAACAAGGATCAACTGCAATACAAGGTCCTTATCGGCGTTGATATTCGAGAGCATGCGCAGCTCCTCCAGGGTCTCGGGGTCGAGATTCTGCGCCTCATCGACGATCAGGACTGTGCGCTGTCCCTTGGCATACTCATCGATAACAAAATCGATGAAACACTTATATAACACGGCTTTATCATGGCTCGGGCACTCCAAACCGAACGCCACCAGGACCCACTGCAACAACTCGCCAAAGGAACGATGAGTATTCGAGATCAGGCCAACCGTGAGTTCCTTGTCCATATCCGACAGGAGCTTGCGAATCAGAGTGGTCTTCCCGGATCCGATTTCACCGGTAATGACACTGATGGCTGCCTGATTCAGCAGGCCATATTCGAGCATCATCAGCCCCGTCTGATGCCGACGGCTCGGATAAAGGAAGGCCGGATCAGGGGTAAGCGCGAAGGGTTTTTCCGCTAGGCCGTAGTAGGAGGCATACATCGCTATTCGTCAGTGGGAAAGGCCCGTCAATCCCGTACCTTGTTCAATACCGTACCGATGATATTTGAGGACTTGAGAATGAAATCCCGCGCCCGGGCCACATCCTCTGCCTGGGTCTTGCCATCCTCGACAACCAGCAAGGTGGTATCGACGAAGGGTGAGAAGGCCAGAACGTCCGCCGCAGTCAAGACCGGCGGCAAGTCGAAGATTACGACACGCGACGGATAGCGCGTCTTGAGCTCCTCGACCAAACTGATCATGCGCGGAGACCCCAGCATCTCCGAAGGGTTGCTCAGGGCATCCTTCCCCGGCAGGACTACGAAGCGATCGATGCCGGTATTGACCAAAATATCCTGCACCTCGACCTGATCGAGCAGATAGTCGCTCAAACCGGCTTTGGGCTTGAACCCAAACAGGCGATGAATTTTGGGGTGATGCAGGTTCGCATCGACAAGCAGCACCGTGCCGGTTACTTCCATGGCCATGCTGATCGCCAGATTGATGGCTGTCAGCGACTTGCCTTCATTTTCACCAGGGCTGGTCACAGCAAGGACGTTCCAGTCGTTCTTGCGCATCTGCTGAAGAATACGCGTACGCAGAATCTTGTAGGAGTGGGCAAACTCGGAATCAGGATCCACGGCGCTGATGATACGGTGTTCCCGCAGTACATTCTCACGCACCTTGATCTGTCGTGTCTGGGTGTAGGCAATCTGATCAGATACCGCCTGACGCCTGGCGGCGGGCGCCGCAGCCTCGGACTTCGCCTGCGTCCCGGAGGCACGCTGTTCCCTTGCCTTGTCTAGCGCCTTCTTTATCCGTTCCATACCGTGTATCCCCAATCTCTCAAAATCTATGTCTCTACATCGACTGAAGCCTTCAAAGCCTCAACCGTCATAACGTCAGCGGCTTGGAAGCTGCCACTTGTTACTGCCCCCGTCAGGAAATCCCGAGTCGGTGTAACAATACGAACCAGATCACGTCCAGGGGCTTCCAGAGAAAGTGAATCATCGCCAGCACGCATAGAACGGCCACTACGAACGCCACCATCGCCCTGACCCGGTAGCGCGCGTCCCGGCTTCGTTCACTGTCCGTTTTGTGATACGGGATCGCCACCAGGGGCGATTCGCCGACAATGTTCTGAACTGCGCGCAAACCACGCACGGAACCGTCGAGTGCATGTGCGGAAAAACCGTAGCCAAGACCCATGCCGATAGCCAACACGAAACCGAGGAACATCAAGGCCTTGCGGTTGGGCTTAACCGGCAGTTCAGGCAGTTCGGGGGGTTCGATCAGTGTGAATCGCTCTGCCTTGCGCTCCTTCTCCAGCTCCTGAGCGATCTGGGCCTCCATTTGTTTGGCCTTGGCCTGTTGGAAACGCGCCATGACGTTGTCATGTTCACGGCTCAGGTCCTGATACTGTCGTTCAGCCTGTGGCGTATGTTGCAGGCGGGACTCGTAGTCCGCAAGCTTATCCTTGAGCTTCCTCTCCTGACTCTTGAGCGCCTTGAGTTCCAGGTTGGCCGTCTCAAGCTGAGCCCTCATATTGATGTAGATAGGATTATTGGCTGTGACGTCAGTCGCCGCGGTCACATCGCCGGGGGAAGCGGCGTCAGCCTTGCTTTGGTCGGCGGCGATCTGCTTTTCGAGCCCAGCGACCTTGTTAACCAAACGCACGACGTCCGGATGTTCTTCCGAGTACCGCTGACGGGCAATATCAAGCTGATTGTTGAGATCCTTGAGCTTAGCGCGGGCCTCGTCGGCATCCACGCTCGGCGGCATCCCCAGTTGCGAACGCAGGGCCTTGATCTCCTTGCGGGCATTGATGAGGTCGGGATAATCATCGCCATAGGTTGAAGACATGCTAGTGGCCTTGAGCTCAAGCAGCTTCAAACGCGCCTCGGGCTCCATGACGCCATCGGGAGATGTCGAGGCCGCCACCGAGACAGGATCGAGCTGGGCAAGCTGCCCCTGCAGGTAGATGACCCGCGCCTCATTCGACGTAATCTGAGACTTGACTGCCTGCAGGTCGCGCTCGGCGCGATCCATGAGCGTCATATTCAGATCCATGAGCTCTGGCAGGCGCTCCATATTCTTTTCCTTGAACGTGGCCAGCCGTTTTTCGATATCAGATAACTGTTCCGAGAGACGTTTGACGTCCTCCGACAGAAAATCCGTGGCCTCCTCGGCCTTCTGAGTCCGATTACGGATGTTCTCGGTCAGATAGAGCGATACCAGCTCGTTGGTAACTCGCTGGACGACCTCGGGGTTTTCACCGTCATAGGAAATATTGAAGGCGATCGTGGCCTGGGTAGGACGCCCGCTGCGCGGGTCGATGACATCAGCGCTGACGCGGTTGAGCTGGATGTCCTTGCGCATCTGATCGATGACCTCTTCCATGGTGTCATCTTTGCGGTCATCTGCGTAGAGGTTGTACTTTTCGATAATCCGGGTCAGATTGGCCCGCGTCATGACCCGCTGACTGATGACCTGAATACGCTGATCGGCGAAACTCGTTACCGTCGATCGCACGAGATCGGAAGGAATATCCTGCTCCTCAATGAGGATCGAGGCCGAGGACCGATAGACGGATGGCAATCCGAAGGCAAGCGCCAAGGATATGGCCAGGACTGCGCATGCAACCAGGGCGATTCGCCCGCGCCTCCGACGTAGCGCCGCGATATAGTCCTTCAGTCCGGGCTGATCATCCATCATGGACCGTGCATCTGCTGTATTCATTTGCTTGATTTCCGTTTTACGACGAGACAGGCCTTTCAACTAACAAAAAATAACCTGGTATCCCATTCGATACCAGGTGGGCCATTAATATATAAGCGAAATTTAACGGCAGCTATTTTAACACACCGGGGCGAGGTATCTTCGCCGTGAAATATTACGGGGAGATGACAGTC
>CAZASZ010000043.1:0-2930 GCA_964487925.1 uncultured Gammaproteobacteria bacterium | reverse complement strand
CGATCCCTCTGCAAGAGATTGCCACCGCCACTCGGTTGCACCAAGCGCTCAAAGGCGACATTGAAGGTCATCACACGCCAACTGTGGGCCAGACTCAAGTCCGCAACGATGCCATTTTTTCGGTCATGCGATATCTGCTGAACGGGCAGAAAACCCGTTCCTGTAAATACCAGAAGCGTCTGCCGGAGACTGGTCTCCGTTTGCCGAATACCGATAGAGGTGCTTAATCGGGTCAGTGGTGAAAACTCGTGGTCGTAGCCCAGACTCAGACTGCGATCATCGGACTTGGTGACCTCGTCCCTGGTTCGGTAATAGAGCAGCGAGGAACGCAGACTGAATTGATCTGCCGGCGAGACCTGATAGGCGATTCCGGCTCCGGCCTGCTGCAGACGATAGCCGAATAGCCCGAGCCCGAGCGCCCCCTCGCCGTAGTCGACAATGCTATAGCGGTAATCGATATCCGCCGTCGTGCGATCGC
Source organism: uncultured Gammaproteobacteria bacterium (assembly GCA_964487925.1). Classification (GTDB taxonomy): domain Bacteria; phylum Pseudomonadota; class Gammaproteobacteria; order SZUA-140; family SZUA-140; genus RI-283. The sequence goes on along the minus strand of CAZASZ010000043.1, from coordinate 2,452 downwards.
TAATGCTCATCTGCCACGCCGGCGCCACAAAGCGTTCAAAACGTTTGAGGCTGGTTTGCACCAACCCCGAGGTCAACAATTCCGACTGCAACGTGGAATTTTGGACAAATCCAGCCTGCAAGGACCATTGTTGCGTCTTGCGGCGATAACGCGTTGTGGCCCCCGCTGACCAATCATTGGAATCCAGCCCCTGTCCACTATAACGCCGGGAGGCGTAGGACAAGTCTCCGTCAAGACGCAACTGCTTGCCCGCAGCGACAAAGGCCAGGCTTGGCCTGACCACGGTCTGGTATCGGGCATCCGGATTGGAAGGACGCATCGTGACATTGCTGTTGTACTCCTCTTGCATCAGGAGTGTCGGCGAGACATCGAAATAGGTCCCGGCATTGGCCGGGCCGAACACAGCACATAACGCAAACAGCGCCCCGGCTCGGGCACACAATTCATGATGAGGGATACGCATGCTGATCAGGGAATGACGACGACGTCCCCGTTCTTCAGGAGGATGTTCTGCTCCAAATGCTTGCCTTTGGATACGTCGTCATAGTCAAAGTCTATGACGGTCTCCTGAGCCCCGACACGGCGCAGGATGCGTATATCGTCGGCGTCGGCAAAGGCTGTAAAGCCGCCGGCCAGCGACAAGGCCTGCATGACATCAACATATTGTCCAGTGACATAGGCCCCCGGCTTATTGACCTCGCCGATCACGAAGACACGGTTGCTGCCGATCCGCTGCAACGAAACGGAAACTACCGGATCCGGTATGTAACGCTGCAAGTGCGCAACCAGATCTTCGCGCACTTCTTCGACACTGCGCCCGGCTGCCCGGATTGCCCCTACCAGAGGAAAATTCAGCATGCCATCGGGGCGTATGACAGTCTCTTTATCCAATCCTTCCTCACGCCAAACGGATATCGACAGAATATCCTCGGGTCCGAGAAGATAGGGTTGTGCTGGACGCTGACCAATCTTGGCACCGTCAGCAGCAGCTGATACCGTGGGATGGCTATCCATCACTGCGGACTCTGCCGCCCATAGGTTCGTGGATGCGATACAGACCGCAAGCCAGAGCGCGGGGTTTACGAGTGTTCTCATGTCTTCCCTCATTCAGATCAACATCAAAATTTCGCCTATCATAGCGCGACTCCACAATATCTTATAGCCACGACATACCCTGCAGGCCGATGATCAATAAGGTCGCCATGGTCGCGTAACGCAGCAACCTACGTTGTATCGGCCTCCCCCCATTGATCACGAACTCCAGGCTGTAGAAGAGCAGGATAACCTTGGGCACGGCGGTCGCCAGCGCGCTGTTCTGATCATGGAAATCCGGCAGGCTCGGCACCAGGATGGCCAGGAACAAAACCAAAAAATCCATGGGCGTGATACGAAACTGATCGCCACGCATCAAACGCAGACCGAGCACCAGCAAGATTGCCAGTGCGACGAAGATCGCTAGGTCGACGGTGTGATCAGCCGTTACCTCACTATTGGACTGCACTAGATAGACTGTGAATACCGCCGTGGCATAGATCACTACCTGTTCGGCCTGCCGTATGCCGGCCAGTCGCGGAAAGATTATCGCCGCGACCAGACAACACAGCATGAAAATCGAGGCAACGATGATGTCATCCGAAACCGTATCCGCACGCAGGGACGAGGACAGAAACACGCCGCCGACAAGAACCGTGAGTCCCCAATAGATGAAATGCGTCAACAAGCCAGTCTGGCGCAATCGGCTCACGACTCTCATGATCGGCGACGTCCTGAGTCCAACGCCTCGCTCGACCTTCCAACCCCTGACATGCGCCAGATTGAAAAATGTCAAAATCGATACGCTGATCGCCAGATACAGGAAAACCAACCAGAAATCGGGGAAATACCGAAACGCGTATCCGCAACAAACCATCGCAGCCTGGGCCACGTAGATAATGAATACGGCCTCGTAGTGGTCAAGCCCCAACGCCAGGAGCTTGTGATGAATGTGGTTCTTGTCCGGCGAGAACGGAGAACGGCCCTCGAGCATCCGCTGCGACATGACGGCCAGCGTATCCAGGATAGGTATCCCGAGCAGAAACAGCGCGACAACCGGGCTCATGGCCTCGTGGACCTGTTGAGTCAATATGATGACCAACACCCCGGCAGAAAAACCGAGAAACTGGCTACCACCGTCACCCATAAAGATCCGAGCGGGATAGGTGTTGTAGCGCAGAAACCCCATAATGCCGCCCATGATCGCCAACGCCACCATCACGAGCTGATCGCCATTGGCCAGATAGGCCATGACCGCCACACCGACCAGCGTCAGCAGGCTTAAACCACCCGCGAGCCCATCAAGGCCGTCAGATAGATTGACCGCATTTGTCACCCCGATCAGCGCGATGATCGTGATTGGGATGGAAAGGTATTCGGGGATCGCCTCAAGTCCGACCAGCGGTAGGTACTCCACCCG
>CAZASZ010000042.1:15028-17836 GCA_964487925.1 uncultured Gammaproteobacteria bacterium | reverse complement strand
ACTTTTTTTCCAACGCGACCAGATAATCCAACACATCGATGAGTTGAGGGACGCCACTGACGTGGCCGGCATCGACCCGATAGCGGCCATTGACCGTAAACGTCGGGACGCCTCTTAAGCCGTATCGTTTACCCATGATGCGTGACCGGCGGAGTTCGTCGTCGATCCGAGGCGAATGATAGGCCCGCGAAAAAGCGTCGGCCGACACTCCGTAGTCGGCAAAAAAACCCTGAAGAGCCGATTCCGAATCCAATTTTCGCCGAAAGGCATGCAGGGCCGTGAACAACGGGATGTGCACTTGGTCGGACACACCCAGGGCTTGTGCCGTATAGAAGACCCTCGCCAGCGGAATCATGTCGTCCTCCGTCACTGCCGGTTGACGCCGGTAGGCGACCATATCCCTATGCGCCTCTACCCAGTCAGCCAGGGCCTTCTGTATGGCGTAACAGTTACGACAACCGTACCAAAACCACTCAATAACCTCGACCCGATCATCACTGGTAGCCACCTCCTGCCGCGGCTCAATGAGATCGTAGTGGACTCCCAGCCGATAGGCGGACCGCGCAGCATGGGCCGGGCCCGCGACGAGGCAACATAGGAAGATAGCCAGTATCACGCGGCATGCCGCCCAAGCCCTATTTCGCCACTGATCTATCACTTCGCCCCTCTTTTGTCGGAATCGTTAGATCGTCCTTGGGGGGTGCATCCTGCTGCGGGCTGTTACGCATGGCATCCTCGGCTTTGCGCCGATCCATCCACGCCTTTGCTTCAGGCGACGGCGGTCCGTGCTTGAGTCTGCTCTCCCATTCCCATAGTGCGGACCTGGCCCGCGTGAGGTAGGGATCCCCCGGTTTAGCCAAATGGATATAGGTCCGCATCGCTCCGAGCGCACCGCCCAGATCTCCTTCGGCCTCCAGCGCCTCAGCGAGGCCCCAATAGGCGTTACCCTGATAGGGCTTGAGATCGATAGCCTTGCTGAAAAACTCGTCCGCGGCCTTGTAACGCTTTAGCCCGAGCAGGGCATAACCCATATTGACATGGGCCTCGACCAGTCGCGGGGACAACAGAATAACGCGATGCATCGCAGTGGCGGCCTCGTCAAAACGCCCTGCGTGGAGCATGAAAACGCCCTCCTCAAAGCGCTTGCGGATCGTCACCATGCGCTGATCCTCGGGCGAGGCGGCGTCAGGAAAGAGCGCGACTTCGTGGGATTCTGAGATCGATGCGGGCTCGGAAACCGAGACGGAACGGCTCGGCACTATACCCTCCATGAGATCAGGCGCGCGCGACAGGACGAATACCGCGATTGCCGTCATACCGACCAGGAGCAAAGAAACCGGCGCCAGCCCTCTTGGAAACGGCGTCGTCATATGACCCCCTTATGAGCCGCTTCGCTGTAGAACGGCGCCCCGAAATAGGTAAGGAAAGCAAAGATGAATATCACGATAATGGCCAGTGCCGCATGACGCGGGGCAACCCGATAGGTCGTCCGCACATGGATCGCGGCGCCTAACAACAGCCAGTTAAGAAATGACGAGGTCTCCAGCGCATCCCAGTCCCAATAACGCCCCCAGGCATCCTGGGCCCAAACCGCGCCGGCGACGAGCATCAGCGAGTGAAAGATAAAGGCCAACAACATGAATCGCCAGGCCAGCGCATCGACCTGAGCATCATCCGGCATGGCGCGGAACAAACCGCGGAGACGGGTATTCCCGCGTAGCAACAGCACTCCGGCTAGGCCGGTCCCGACTAGACAAAAGGCCAGGAAGAACTTTCCAAAGCCCACATGCGCCCAGAGCCACTTGTTGTGATAGGTCGGCGGATAGGGGCTGGCAACCGGATCCAGAAAAAGTATCCAGAGCCCTAGTATCCATATCGCCGGCAACACGATCACAGCGCTCGGGCGCAGCATGGGCAACCGCCAATAGGCGATGGTATAGACAATCCCTAGACTGCAAAGCTGACTCATGATGAGCTCAAAGAGGCTCACAAAGGGGCCATGCCCGATCCGCAACCAACGTACGGCGATGGCTGTGATCAGCAGCAAAACACCACCCAGGGCGCCAACAAGCACGACCCGTTCATTACCAATCGGGGTTTGCGGCCCAGTTTCCAGCGTCTGCCAAGCCCCCTTCAGGGCGAAGGCTGTGGCCAGGGCATAGGCGGCGAGGCCGGCATAGAGCCAGGGCAGTTCCGATGCAACGCTTTCGGTCATGTCATCATCCGCCCTGATAGCGCCTGGACGGAGCGATGCCCTTTCTGTGCGGGTTGCCAGTCCGGTTGTCGTAGTTTCTGCCAAAAATGGCTCGCAAGGCCAAGGACTCCGATAATAGCCGTAAAGAACAACCAACTGATCGTGGGGTCATAGAAAATCTTGTAGCCCATCCAGCTCGACAGGCGCTCGAAGGTCAGAATCCCGCCTGCCAAGCGAACATGCTGCCCTGGCCCGAGTAGGACCCGCTGCTCTCCGCTCTTGACGATAAGTTCGGCCTGAACATTCGTAGGCGCCAATGTCCAGGCGCGCTTATCTGTGAGCCCGGTATCAAGTTCCAGCCAAAAGCGGATTTCCTCGCCATCTCTGGGTTGCCAACGATTAGCTTGCCGGAAGTCATAGAGCGGATAGGCCGGCATGTTCACGGTACCTCTGATTGGGTTACCGCCACCAGCGGGCAACCATGATAAGACGACCGCAAACCCCTTATTGAAGGTCGTATAAAAGCGATAGCCATTCATGACCAGCGGCCGGTCATCTCCTACGTCAAGACGCTGCCAACCATTGGCCGCCGGGACCAGAACCTCGCTATGCGT
>CAZASZ010000042.1:0-14928 GCA_964487925.1 uncultured Gammaproteobacteria bacterium | reverse complement strand
TTTAGGGTAGAACCGTTGTAATAAGGCCCGTTGTAGTAACGGTCCGGCTTCTGGAGACGAACCTGACGACTCTGTGCCGTGCCACCCGTCACCTCACCGGGAAGCAGTGGCGCCTCCAGACCAACGTCATTGAGATTGGCCAGAAAGACCTTGTTCTTCCAGCCATGAGGTACCGCGACATGACAATAGGTGCAGCGGAAATTAGTCACGAAGCTGGCGTGGCCGACGTGCAGATTCGTGAGCTTGAAAGGAAGACAACCCGTGCCGGAACCCGTCGCCATGCTGAATCCGCTCTTCTGGACCGGTTCAGCTGGGGAATTCCAGTTTGCAGGCGGGACATCGCGGCCATATTGACGGAAGTCGTGGCACTTGAAACACAGGGCATTGGCAGCCGAGGTCGGCGGGGTATTCTCGCCGGTCTGATCGCTCCAGGTCCCCTTGAGCAGAAAGTTGTTATCCGAACCATGAGGGCCCCAGACGTAGCCATTCTCGCCATTCTTGGGCACGATGGTCTCAGGATCCGTCGACGAACCGTGACAATCGGTGCAGTACATCGTCTGTACACCCAGACCGATACTCGTATTGAATGGCTCACGCCAGTCGTTAGGGTCGGTGCCGCCGCGCTCGGAGGAGGTGCGGCCCGTTGCCCGCATGACAGGATGCCAGCCACGGTGATTACCGTTGACGAAATTAACGCAGTTACCCATTGGATCGAGATAGCCCGTCGTCCCCAACACACTGATTGTGCAGGTACCGCCGCCAACGAAGGCGCCCGTTGGCGTGGCCGGATTGGCGCTTACGTCGCCCGCATGATCGCTCGGAGACTGATACTCCATGGCTTGATTGGTATAGTTGGTCACCGAGTTCGTGGACGCGGGCGTTCCGCCGCTGAATGATCCCAGCATCGGCGGCTGGTTGTAGGCGTAATTCGAATGACACTTGAAACACACCTGATACTCACGCGTCAGATAGCGCTCGCTGACACTCGGGTTGACCACGCCGGTAATCGGCGCCGGATCGCCGCGTTTTACCTCAAAGTCGACAGGATCGCTGCCGAAGGCGGTCGAGCCGTACTGAGGCTCAACGCCCCAGATACCGCGCAGGACCCCTGAGGCTAGATTGGTCGGGTGCCCCTGGGGCATATCGGCGATCTTATTGGGGTGCGTACCAGCTGCACCGGGGATCGCGTTATTGTCGTTAAACTGCCGATTCTTCATGACGCGATGGGGGTTGTGGCAATCCGTACATTCGGCGTGGCGATTGACCAAGTTGCCCTTACCGAGGTTCTCGGGGGACTCGATGAAATCCTCGCCGCGGCGGTCGCCTTGCTGACTGTTACCGGTGCCTATGTCATGGACCTCCATGCCTGCCGGCTGATCAGCACTCGCGATCGGCATATGGCGCGCCATGGTCGTGAAGTCGGTCTTAATGTCCGGCACCTCAAAAGAGGTGTTATTACTAGGGTTGATCTGTCCCTGCAAAGTCTGCGCGCCGCCAGGTAAGGCCGGATTAGCATGGCATGCATAGCAGACCTCTTCGACGGCGGGCTTACCACCCTGCTTGTAGCGTCCACCGCTGACCGGGTCGGTTCGCACAGGACCGTCGGTACCCTCTCTGAGGATACGGCGCGAACCTTGGACGGTATGGGGATCATGACAGTTCAAGCAAGCGGCCTGCCAGACCTCCATGTCTTTTGGAAACTCACGCAGGTTTGCAGCCGCATCAGTGTAGCGTTCATTGCCAACCTGACGGTTCGCATGCGCCGATCCAACCCACCCGGCCTTGTTATGGCAGGCCACGCAGATAATGTCGTTGTTCGCGTTGAACTGACCATCAACAGGTTCGGCATTCTTCTGGAAACGGTTTACGCGCAGGAACTTGATATTTTCACCAGGCACATCGGAGCGGATATGCGGGTCATGACAAGTGATGCACTCCACCTTATTGTCCTCCAGCGGCAGAAAATGGCCCTGCGGATAAGCAAACGCGCCCGGCGTCTTTTGTTGGTCGCGCTCCTGAATCTGATCGACCTGAGTCGGATGATAGAGCTCGCCATCACGTTGCGCCTGAGAGTCGTCGAAGGTGAAAGAGATCGGGTGGTCGTTACTCAGATCGACACCGAGCCGTCGGGTAAACCCGGTCAGCGCTCCTAGGCCCTCCGGGATAGTGCCGGGAGGCGAGTCGCTCGTACCCGAAAACGGGACATCGACATTCTGCACGCGATTCAGGACGTTGACTGAACCTAAAGCAATCGTGCCATCGTGACAAGACAGACAGAGCTTTGACTTACCGCCCGGCTGCCCCAGGTCCGTCGCATCAAGAGACCCGGATGAATACGGGATATAAGTCGCGCCCGAAAGTTTACGGTTCCAGATCGGAACCTTGGGAGCTGCGTTGCCACCATGCGGGGTATGACAAAAGGCACAGACCTGGGATTCGCGTGACGCGCTGGCCGTTCTGGTCACACCATTTGGTACCACAGTCGAGGAAAAGTTGTGCTTGGTATTGCGGATATCCGAGATGCGTGCGGCATGAACCTGCGCCGCCAACAGACACAGCAGCGCGATCGTCAGGAGCCGCGAGCCATTGTTAACTCGTGAAATCAATGATCACCATCCAGATATTGCATCACTACAACACGACCGTTGAAGGCATCCGCGACATAGACACGATGATGCCCATCGACCCAGACACCGGCGGGAAGATAAAATTGTCCGGCCCCGGAACCCGTTCCGCCGATGGGCAGAAGAAACCGACCTGTATCATCGAATACTAACAGATAGTCGTAATAGGATTCCACAACATAGGCATGCCCACGATCGTCAACCGCTACCCCCTTGGGGCGGGGCGTATCGCCGACAAAAAGCCCGCGGCGGCCAAACTTGCGGATAAAGTGGCCCTGCTCATCCAGCACCTGGACGCGGGCATTTAACGTATCAGTGACGTAAAGCTTGTCGTCCAGCAAGGCCAGGTAGGTGGGACCGTTAAACGTCCCGTCATCCTCTCCTCGATGCCCTATTCGGCGCACTAGATTACCCGCACGATCGAATACCTTGATGTCATGCATCGCTGTATCGGAAACGAAGATCTCATCGGTCCTGCGGTCGTAGGCCAGCCCTGTCGGGCGCTTCAAGACATCCTGGCCGAAGTGCCCCTCTGGCTCACCTTTTCCGTTCAAGCGGACGACATAACCGAGCTCTGCATCGCTGACTAATAGGCTGTTATCAGGTCCGGGGCTAATCGCAATTGGTGTTACAAACCGGGTATTCCGGTCCGCCATCTCCCAGACATACAAGGCGCCGGCTGGTTTATCGAATACGTAGACCGCTGCCCGGCTAACATCTGTGACATAAGTGCGTCCGTCTGGATCGGTATAACCACCCTGGGGACGTTGCAGTATAACGGGTTGCCGGCGTCCGGAAGTGAGGCCCACGAGCCAATCGAAGATCCGCCGACCGATCTGCCGACTGTCCGGGTCGACCACAATGTTCGCCTCGCCCGTCAACTCGCCGAGGTATCGAAAGCGCGCCTGCGCGGGAGGCCCCGGCCAAGCTACTGCCTGATCAACCTGACCGACCAGACTCAAGCTTGGCGGTGCACTCGCACATCCCCCCAACAACAGGGCGGTTAGCAGGCACCATAAGCGGGACATCAGGGAGACGCGGGGATATTGAGTTCGGGCACGTTCACGAACTGGATTCTGCCGTTGAGGCTATCCGCGACATAGAGCACGTCTCCGGCAAGCCAGAGGTCGGTAATCCTGCGAAACTGTCCCGGCGCCGAACCATTGTGGCCAACCACCTTGACCAGCTTGGTCCCCTGATAGATGCGGATCGTGTTATCCAGATAATCGCCAACGAAGACGCGACCGTGATCATCGGCCGTCAGTGCAGTTGGAAAGGTCACGGTGTCTTGCTGTAGCGCATCGGCATAGTGCCCGTCCAGCGACATTCGCCAGACACGATGGGTGCCGAAACGTGTCGCCACGTAATATCCGCTGGCAGAGGCCGCAAAGGCCGTAATCCTACGAGACGCTCCGGGCCGGTCCCCACGCTCGCCCATGACGGCGAAAATCTGCCGGGCCTGATTAAAAATGAGAATATTGTCCCTGAAACTATCTGCGACGAAGACCCGGTCCCTAGACTCATCGACAAATACCCCTAGCGGGTGCCGAATGTTGAGCGCGTCCTGAAGCGTCTCGACCAATCGGCCATCGGGATCGAAGTGCAGCACTCTGCCGCCATTGGAGTCTGTCAGATAGTAGTGGAAATCACTCGTGACATAGATGTCGTCGACATCGCCGGAAACGATATCGCGCAAATCCTTGAGGACGCTCAGGCGATTCATAGCGAGATCGTAGCGAAACAGCTTGGCGAGGCCGGCATCAACAATGTACAGCCACTGTCCTCGAACCGCGATGGCGACCGGACGTTGCAGCCGGGTATATTCGAGCCCGGTATAACGATTACCCTCAACGACACCGCCATCGATGACATTCCAGGTGTTTACGGACGGCGCGGCCAGATCAGCCGAAGGCGCCTCGGCAGTAAACGCTTCGCTCACCGCTGAACCCCATTGGTTCAGCGTGCTGCAACCGCTCGCCGCAAGGACGAACAGTCCCAGGATTAGCGTAGCAAGTTGATGTCTTTGGCAACCGAATGACATCGGCCACAATTCATTGTTGGTGGAAAGGCGACCTTACCATGACATACACCGCAATAATTACCCTGAATGATATCGGACATGGAAATAGGATTGGCGCCCTTCTGCGGAATAAAAATCGCCGGATGACAATTGGCGCAGGTCAGCCACTCTGTATGTGCCTTGTGTGGAAAACGGACATAGGGCATCGACCGAGTGTTCTTGAAGATAATATCCATGTCGACGACAAACATCTCGCCTTCGCCTTCCTTGAGTGACTTTCGCGGATCGATTAAACCGCTCTCAAGCGTCTTGACCCAATCGATAATGCCCATATTGTCTCGCGGAAAGTTTGCCATTGCCTCGTAGGGTTGCTGCAAAACACGAGTCGTCTCGTTAGTCGGGTCATGGATGCCGTCATCGGCGACATCAACAATCTGACCTCGCAACTGAAAATGCTCGCCCCGAGACCAGTAGAAGTTCTGGTCCTTAGCCTCGGCATTCTGAGTGATTCCGGCAACCACAAAGAGCAAGGCCAACAGGATGAACCATTTTTCGGTGGACAATACCTTCACGTGCAAGACCGGTACGATTAGCGGATCCCCAACATCCGCAATGCACGCTGAATATGGCTAGTCGCTCCCTGCATCATCTGAATGGCTGTCTTGTAGTCACCTTTGGCTGCTACGGGCTTGGCCTGTTCCGCGATATCGTTGCCACGGTTCACGGAACTCTGCATGAGACCCTGCATGGACTTCGAGGGATGTTTCTGTTCAATGGCTATCGGGATCAGCTCAGCATAGCTGTTGAAGCGCGAGACCTCGTATTCATACTCGTCCTTAGGCTCATCGAATTTAAGTTCATATGACAACGTAGCGCTCTTAAGCATGGCCGTCAGCGCGGTCGTCAGCTCCGTCTGGGCCGCGTTCAGGATTCGGCTTGCCTGGTCGTAATCCTCTCCTTCGGCAAGTTTCTGCGCCCGCTCGATACTCGCGTCCACCGCGGCGAGATCGACCTTTGGCACTTCCTTCATATCGCTGCCGGCCTTAGTCATCCTCTTCAGATGCCCTTTATAGGACTTGCGGTAGGTCAGGATGCCGTCACGCAACTCTTTGTACTGGGTTCGAGCCACGCTGTTATCGGCAACGTCTTCCGCCGGAGCAAGGCGACCGGCGTCGCTCATGAGCTTCATCGCGGCATCCGCCAGATCAACGGCGCGCGCGTAGTCCTTTGCCGTCATCGCGGCCTCGGCCTTATCCAGATCCTGCCGAGCACCTTTCAGCATACTCTTCGCCTTCGCAATCGTCCCAGCCTCGATACGACGAGCTGCCGCAGACTGGCGGATATACATGGCAGCGAAGCTAACCTTCTGCTTGGCCTGGGACTCGCTTACGACTCGTTTACCGCCCTTGCGGGCACCCGAACCTATAGCCAGCCCAGCCTTCCAGCTCGCGACAGCCTTGGCTAGATCGAATTTTGCAGCGTTGTTCGTAACAAATATCGGTCCGCCCATATAGGCGTGGTTGCGACAGGCATAGTAGACCGTATCGGGTGTTGAACTGTCTGCGGTGAATGTCAGTTCGCCCTCGTAGAGAAAGTTGCCTTTGACGCCCTTGGCCAGCGTAAAGCCGCCACGTCCAACAGGCTTGGTAGCCAAGTAAAAGTCGTGCTGGATATTGGTATCAACATTGAATGTATAGGTCTTGCCGCGCTCGACAACCAGAGCATTACCCTGCACGCCGTTGACGCTGAAGCCCAGCTTACTGCCCTTGTTGAAAAAGGGATGAGTGGCATCTTTGTCCACTGAATGAATAACAAAAGTGTTGGGCGGTAAATTCTTGAATTCATCCACCGACGGATTCTTTTTTGCGACGGCCACCGTTTTACTAGCAGGCTCGGCTGGAGTGCTTGCTACTGCTGGAGAGGAAACTGGAGTGGGAGCGGAAGCAGGCGTGGTCGCCATCATCGGCTTGTCTGATGCCGCTGACGCGTCGACGGCCACCGGCTTCGGAGCATTCGTATTCGTGGCCTTGGGCACAGCTCCCACAGTCATCGCACCGTCGCTTGCTGCCTTTGGAGCCACTTTGGCAACGGGGGTTGCAGCAACAGGCTCAACCTTCGCCGGGGTCGCTTTGGCTTCAGCTGCCGGTTCAACCGCCGTCATGGAACTACAGCCGGACACGGCGAGACTTATGAGTACGAGCGGGAGAGCAAGTGACGCAAGAGAGTCAATACCAGATTTCGAACGCTTGGACATTCTACAGATTCCCCTCAACAGTGTTCGTAAACAACCGTAGCCCCGGCGGATCCCGAAAAGAGATAAGCCGGGGACATCATGCTATAGCGGCAAGATGCCCCCGGACTCTCATATGACGGGTCCCGGCGCGGATAGCTCAGACAACCTGTCCGAGACGATACCCCTTACTTCCAGGGGTTGCGGAGAGTAGCCTCACTCAAAGGCGGCTTCCAATTAGCCGGTTTGGGCTTGGAGTGGCACTTTTTGCAGCTCTTGGTGGTAATCGGGAACGATACCTTACCGTGGCAAACACCACACTTCTTACCCAGCAGAATCGCCGACATGTTGATCTGGTTGGCACCCTTCTGTGGGATAAAGATCGCCGGGTGGCAATTCGAGCAGAAAAGCCATTCCGTGTGTTGACGATGCGGGAACACAACATCGGGCACGGAGGCCTTAACCGGACGCACGATATCGAGATCCATGACAAACGGCTCTTCGGAAGAATCCAAACGATCCCAACGCGGCTTCAGCAAACCCTGATCAATAGCCTTGACCCAATCCACATAGTTACCGAACGGGGTCGTGGGCAGCCCGGAAAAGGCCTCCTTCGGATGCTGCAGCGTAAACGTCGCTTCATTCTCAGTATCATGCACGCCGTCCTCGGGCGGCGGTGGATTTCGGGTCTTTTCCTTTTTCAGATTGCGGTTAAAGGTGTTGGCGCCGGAAACTGCGGCCAGTTGTATGGGCTTGGCGCCGTCCGCAGCCAGAGCAACCGCCGGGACAGCGGCCAAGGCCAACAGACTCACAAACAGGCAGGAAAGGCTCAAACGCATCACGTATTTCATATCTCTCCCCTCCCTCACTTCTTGGCCGGCTGATTGACAGCCTTAGAAGGCGCCAATGGCTTATAAGCCGGCGCGACTAGGCGCTGCAACGTGCTGCCGGCGAAGTGTGTCGGAGTACCGGGAATACCGGAGTGACACATTGCGCAGTTTTCGACAGACCAAGCGACTTCGCCGTTATGACAGGCGCCACAGAACCTGCCATCGATGATCTTTGCCATCGTAATCTTGTTGCCGCCGGCCTTGAACTTGAAGCCCAGGTCAGCGTGGCAGACCTTGCAACGGAAACGAATGCGGTGGAACCAGTGCGGAAATACTGCAGGACGCATACCCGCAGCATCGGCATAGTTATTGATAACGACGTCGGCATATTCCGCCTTCGACGTTTGCGGCATGGCCATCATCAGGAGCCCCAACAGTAATCCCGATGCCATCACCGCCCATACTCGCTTCTGCATGGTCTGTGCTGTCATATTACACCCTCTCCTCACACTTCACGGTTTTTATTTTCTTTCGATTCCGACCCTTAAGGATCAGAACCGTCTATCAGCCTGTAAGTATATCAGGTTGAAACTTTCATCGTTCACCGAAACCCGTCGCCAGCTGAAGCTCGCATTGAGCATACCGATGACATAGTCCAGGCGATTCTCCCATTCCGTACGATCGATGCCGGTGTCGACAGCAGCCCTGGATGTCCTTAGATCCGACAGAAAACGCAATCGGGGGACACCGAGGAGATCGTCATGCCGATAGCTGACCTGACCGGTGGCCGTTACTGTATCATTATTGCTGCGCCCATTGAAGTCCTGATAAGTCGCCTGTATCGTCAAATTCCCAGAAAGACTGCTGCGTCGCGTCAAATCCTGGCGACGTTGTGCCTGCAGATTCAGAAACTGTTGATTGTTCGCCGCGTCACCAAAGGTGCGGGCATCGGATAAGGTTGCCTGAAGGTAGGTCGTGCCTCCCGAATGCATACGGTCCCAGGACAAACTCGCTGAATGATCAAGGCGCTGGTTCGAGGCCTGTACGTCGCCAAAACCTTGCGTCGAGCTTATTGCCTGACTCAGGCTAAGGCGGGTCGTACCGCCACTCTCGCTCAGCCATAACCGCTGCGCGTCATGGGCAGCCCTGAAGGAGAGGTTCGTCAAGCGCTCTGCCTCGGTATCCTGATGCGTCAGATCCGAGCCGGCATTCCACTGATACTCGAACGCAAATGGCAGCGAGTGGACGTCGGACTGATACAGCACGCCGCCCTTCTCCTGACTGGCGTTGGTCCGCTGTTCGCCATTGTCGATAAACGAAAACTGGACGTTGCCGTCGAAGCGCAGATTGCGATTCATTTGAAAAAACAGGCCACTGCTCGCGACCAACGTGAAGGCATCGCTGCCATGTCCGGTCGTGGTGTCGGTGTTTAAGTTATAGAGTCTTGCGCCTCCGCTCGCGGTCCAACGGTTACTGGCCGGCCTCCAGAACAGATACGAGGACACCTGAGACAGATTAGTCGTACTGTTGCCATTGATATTGGTGCCGTTAAGCGGCAGCAGCGAGTTGTTGTCGCTATTAAAGTGGCTCAACATAGTATCGACGCGCAGGGCTCGGCTCGGCGTATAGAAGTGATCCAGATTCAAAATCGTGGTCTTGGTCCCTTGATCGAGCAGGGACCGGTCAGAGGTCTGATAACTTGTCTTCGCGAACAGCTTCTGCTTAGGCAGCCTGAGCTCCGCCTCCAGCCCGAATAGCTCGCTATCGAGCGTCCCGCCGCTTTTTGAAGACCAGTGCTCGTTGTCGTAGCGGGCCTGAAAGTGGTTGCCATGATCGCTGACATAGGTCTGCTTGAGCGACAGGCGGCGGGTGCTGAATTCCCGGCTGCCCAAACCCGTCACGGAGCTGGCCACATCAAATACATCCACCCGGCTGTCGCTGGCAGAATAGTTGAGCTGAAACGGAGCCCGGCTCCGCGGCATAATCCCGAGATCAAGGTCCCCCGTCGTAATCAGAGTCGTATTCGAACCTTGAGCCCGGTCGACACTGGCATGATCACGAGTGACCCGCAGACTCCCGTTGACACTCGAGAACCAGGGCTGCCAGATATAGCCGCTGGCGTTCAACGTTCCGCGCACTTGATGACTCGTCGTGTCATCACTGGTCGAACCCATAATGGAACGATAGGTGTAACCCACGTTACCGTTGAGATTCAGCGCCGACGCCACACTACTCAACAGCAGCAGTGCCGGCACACATAGAAGCGGCCAACCCATACCCCTTGGCGCTATGCCTCTCACCCGCAGACCTGCCTTACGGAACTGACCCCCGTCACAAGGCCAATCCGTTCAAGATCGACTCATTGATCTCGATCCGAGCCGTGGATTTGAGACCGGCTACAAAGTCCGTCCAGATACGTTGGCGGGCCTCATGCTGCCACATGTCTTGCACGCGTTGAGCGACGCTATCAAATGCATTGACTCGCTCCGGCTGACGCTCGTCTAGCCGAAACAGGGCATAACCGCGCAACAGACGCACAGGAGCGGAAACCTCGCCTACCCCAAGGCCATCGATCACCGCCTCGGCCTCCGGTGACAGCATACCGCTATGCAGATAGCCTAGATCACCGCCGCGCTTCGCCGAATCGTCGTCTGAACGCTCCTTGGCAATGACGGAGAAGTCCATCCCACGCGCGATCAGTCGTCGAAATGACTCGATCTGATCGTTGGCCGCCTGCCAGACCGCCGACTTTTCCCAAGGCGCGACCTTGATCAGAATCAACGATACCCGCAGCTGAGGCGGTGTCGTGAACTTGCGGATATTCACTTGGTAATAGGCCTTGAGCAGGGATGCATCAGGGACGGCGAGCTGCGCCTCGATCTCGCCCTTGAGTTGCGCGATACGATTGTCGAGCGCGAGCACCTCGTGCAGCTCCTGAGATAACCGTTTGCCCTCTTTTTTCCATAGATCACTCCCCTCATATCGACCGGTCACACGCTTCATTCGGCGCTGCACCGCATGTTCATCGACCTTGATCCCACGTCGCTCGACCTCGGTACGCAGCAATTCGCGCTCAATCAATCCATCAAGGAGATCGCGCCGAAAAACCGCCATTTCGGTCTCCGGCGGGCGTCGGTGGTAAAACTTTTGCCTGACAGCGGACCGATATTGGTCGACAAAAGTCCGGCGCGTGATAACGGCGCCGTTGACCTTGGCGACAATCGTGGAATCCTCCGACGGTACGCCTTGACTCGCTTCGTTGACGCCATCTTCGGCAGCCATGGATGCTGTCACGGGAAACAGGCCGAGCGTCAGGGCGATAGCCAACGCCCAGGCCGGGACGACGCGCTCACCCAGTACTATTCGGATACCCCTCCCCATTCGATCCGGTGCGCCCTGACCGCTATTTGTTGTGGCAGGTCAGACATACCGCGCTCCCACTAGGGTCGATACGCAAAAATGTCGGGTTGTAGTCCACATGAGGGTCGTGACAGGACGCGCACTCCACATAGGGCTGAGGCTCCCCGGCAAAGGCGCCTCTCGTGCCCACCCGGGTGTAGAGCTTCATGTCGGTCTTCTCGAAGTCTGACGTACCGCCTTCGGTGGCTGTGTTGACCCACCAGACACGCGTCGTGTTGACGATTTTATTGTCGGCTGGGTTGAAATCGGGATCAATACTGGGTCCCTGCGGATTCGAGACCGAGTAACCGCCGCCCGCAAACTGGACGCCGATAGGGTGATCATTGGTCAGGTCCTTACCAAGGTTGGTAATGACCGTGACCGGACCAATACGTCCGTTGACGCCCGATGCCTGTCCGCTCCAGACTCCAGATGAGAAGGAAAGAACATCGGCGCCAGAGCCCGGCTCATTGATCAGCGAATCCATAGCCTGGGTGCCATCATGACAGGAAAGGCAAGCCACAGAGACCGACCCCACCGGCTCGATCTTGGCATCCAACGTCGTCGTGCCCATTTGGTCATAGGTCTGAAACCCGCTGCGATCGATATGGCGATTCCAGATCGGAACGGCAGCGGAGGCATCACCGCCGTGTGGGGTATGGCAAAAGACGCAAATTTCCGAGGTGCCGCTGAAATTGCTGGCGGCATTGATACCGGTGCTGCCCAGATTGTGCTTGGTATTAAAGACGCCCGCGAGCGACTGGCCCGCCGACATCAGGATCGAAAGGAACAAAATCAGATAGATCACGAGTCGAATGCGGTTCAAGCGCCGTCACCCCCTATATTCGAGCGCGACCCAGCCACTCTCGTATGCCCAAGAAGCCCCTGATTAATCAAATGACCATCCCCAAACGGCCGCACCATCAATATCCCCATTTTTCAAAATCCCAAAAGGACCCGTGGCGCGAGTTATCATCAAGGAACCACTGCATTCCACAACCCAATCCCCGCTTTGAAATATGATCCATTTTCATCTCAACGCGGCCCGACCGGAAAAATATCAGGGGTACCTCGGCTTTTTTGACCGAACATCATTCCAAGCAAATTCAGAACGCTATAGAGATGAAACTTTACCACAACGCGCATATAAAAATAAAAAGTTGGCGCGAATGAGATGCCCGGATTGACATTTCCGAAAAAAATCAGCAGAATCCCCGTTCTTTGACATTGTGCTCACCGGCACGCATTAAGAAACATAGGATTAGGAGTCAGTTTTGGCCAATTCAGCACAAGCCAGAAAGCGGGCACGGCAAGCCGAGAAGCACCGCAATCAGAATGCCAGCCAGCGTTCCGCGATGCGGACCGCGAGCAAGAAGGTTCTCAAGGCCATCGCCGCCGGAGACAAAGATAGCGCCGCTACCGCTTTCCAGCAGGCCGCGCCTTTACTCGACCGCATGGCGCGCAAGGGTATTATTCACAAGAACAAGGCCGCGCGTCAGAAGTCTAGCCTCAATGCAAGCGTGAAGGCACTGTAGGTCGGCTAAATACGAGCGCCGGATTCAGGCGGGCCCACTTACTAGGTCCGCCTTATTCTCTTCTCCGCCAATTTAAGTATCCCAGGGACCGGCTCATGCCAGGGCATTTTTGTCGTTTTCCGTCGATCCCTATAGCAATACCAAGTTATCGCGGTGAATCAATTCAGGTTCATCGATATAACCAAGACAGGCCTCGATCCCGTGACTAGGCTGCCCAATGATACGGCGAGCATCCTCTGACGGATAGTTGACCAGACCGCGCGCAACCTCGCGCCCGGACGCATCCTGACAGGAAACAAGGTCCCCGCGAAGGAACTCGCCATGGACCTCTCGCACACCCACGGGTAGCAAAGACTTGCCGGAGTCCCTAAGCGCGGACACGGCACCATCGTCGACCATGAGTCGCCCCTGGATCTGCAATTGCCCCGCCAGCCAGCGTTTTCTCGCCAATAGAGGCGGCTGGCCGGGCAAGATCATCGTGCCCTCAGCATCGCCGCTCCGCACTTTACGCAGAATGTCCGCTTCGGCTCCCGCCGCAATCAAGGTCGCGGTACCGGAACGAGCCGCCCTTTGTGCAGCCCGAACTTTCGTCAGCATGCCGCCCCGGCCCCAGGCACCAGCAGAACCTCCCGACGCCATCCGTTCCAATTCAGGATCGCCGGCCCTCGCCAGGTCGATACGGACGGCATCCTCATTACTCCGGGGATCCTTGTCATACATCCCCGGTTGATCGGTAAGCAGAATCAGCAGATCGGCCTCGATCAGATTGGCCACAAGACCCGCCAGCGTGTCGTTATCACCGAGACGTATCTCCTCGACGGCCACAGTGTCATTCTCGTTGACGATGGGCACGACGCCGAGCCCAAGCAGGGTCTTCAGCGTACTGCGGGCATTCAGATAACGTTGCCGGTTGACGAGATCGTCATGAGTCAACAGGATCTGCGCAGTATGCGTACCAAACTGCCCAAAATTGTCCTCATAGAGCCTTATCAGGCCCATCTGACCGACCGCTGCGGCAGCCTGAAGCTCATGCAAAGCGGTCGGGCGTCGCTTCCAACCCAGACGCAAGACACCCTCGGACACGGCTCCTGATGACACCAGAACGATCTCAACACCCTGTCCGCAGATATCATGGATCTGCTCGGCCCAGGAGGCGATCAATTCGCGATTGATCCCCCGACCGTGATTGGTCAGCAGCGAGCTGCCGACCTTGACGACCCAACGTCGCGCGCTAGTCAGCCTCTGCCGCTTTTCCATCGCCTTCGCTCTCATTCATCTCACCCAGCGCGTCCAGATAGTCGCCAATCTCGCGACACATTGTCTGCGTTCCCGAACCATCGACGGCCGAGACAGCAAACCAGCGGCCGGACCAGCCCAAGCGCTCGA
This sequence comes from uncultured Gammaproteobacteria bacterium, assembly GCA_964487925.1. Taxonomy (GTDB): domain Bacteria; phylum Pseudomonadota; class Gammaproteobacteria; order SZUA-140; family SZUA-140; genus RI-283. The sequence continues at coordinate 904 of CAZASZ010000042.1, read as the reverse complement.
TCAGGTCATGGGCGAATGCGTTGCGCTCATCCTCCGGAACAAGATCGAGCTTGTTTAATACCAGCCAGCGTTCGCGATCGATCAGGTGTCTGCCAAAACGGGTCAGTTCTTCCTCTATAGTCCGCATGGCCTTGAGCGGTTCTTGTTCCGGATCCAACGGAGACACATCGACGACATGCAGCAGAAGACGCGTGCGCTCCAGATGTTTGAGGAAGCGGATCCCAAGCCCGAGGCCTTCGGCGGCTCCTTCAATAAGACCCGGGATATCGGCCACGACGAAGCCGCGATAGGGCGACAGCCGCACGACACCGAGATTAGGATAGATCGTTGTAAAGGGATAATCGGCGACCTTGGGACGGGCAGCGGAAATCGCGCGGATCAATGTCGACTTTCCCGCGTTGGGCAAACCCAGTAGGCCGACATCGGCAAGCAACTTCAGCTCAAGCCTGAGCGCTCGCGTCTCGCCAGGGCTGCCCGTCGTATGCTGCCGGGGCGCCTGATTGACGCTGCTCTTGTAGCGGGTATTACCAAGGCCATGGAAGCCACCTTGAGCCACCAGCAGGCGATCTCCAGCGGCAAGCACCTCACCCATCAGTTCCTCGGTCTCGTCGTCCCAAACCTGTGTGCCGACCGGCACCGGGATCAAGAGGTCGTCACCACCCTTACCGGTACAGTTCCAACCTCGCCCTGATTCGCCATTGCGAGCGCCAAAGTGGCGCTTGTAGCGAAAGTCTACCAGGGTGTTGAGATCAGCATTGGCCACGACAAAGACGCTACCGCCGTCACCACCGTCGCCACCATTGGGGCCACCAAAGGGGATAAATTTTTCACGTCGAAAAGCCACGCACCCGGCCCCGCCGTCACCCGCCTTGACCTGAATTCGTGCCTCATCGACAAACTTCAT